>NZ_WWFY01000207.1:0-8416 GCF_009864975.1 Pseudonocardia sp. SID8383 | reverse complement strand
AGCCCTCGACGGCGCACTCGCCGTCGTCGTCGCGACCGGTGGCCAGGACCGTGCCGTCGGCGTGCAGCCCGACGGTGTGCGCGCGGCCGGTGTTGCGGGCGGTGTGGACGTTCCCCACCGCGACGGCGACGACGCCGGTCCAGCCGTCGACGGCGCATTCACCGGCGCGGCCGTCCCCGACCGCGACGACGGTCCCGTCCGCCCGTAGCCCGGCCGAGTGCCGCCGGCCGGCGGCGAGGACGCCCATGTCGCCATGATCCACGGCCGGCTCAGTCCAGCCGGCCGTGCACGGCGTCGTCGTCGACGGTCACGTCCGCCCCCAGCCCGCGCAGCACCGCGACCGCCGCGGCGTTTGCCGGGCTCGTCTCCGCGACGACCGGGCCGTCGGCGCGTGCCACGAGCATCCGGAGCACCGCCCCGCCGACCCCGCGAGCACGCCACGGCCGGGCCAGCCAGATCCCGGCCTCCTCGCCGCCCTCGACCGGTTCCAGCCGCGCCGCCCCGGCCACCTCCCCGTCGACGACGACGGCCCAGGTCCGCTCCACCGGCACCTGCGCCGCGACCGACCGCTCCCGGTGGAACGCGACGAACGCCGCGCGCCGCGGCGTCGTCCAGCCGGGTGCGCCGGGCACCGGCGGCATCACCTCGAGCGGGTCCGCCCCGGCGGCCGCCGTGTCGCACAACGCCGCCAGCAGGGGCTCGTCGAGGCGTCGCAGTCCGATGTGCACCCGCCCAGGATCGCGGTCATCCGTCCGGTGCGTCACCGGGTTTGCGGCCCGCGGACACCGTCGTGGCCCGCGCTGCGGCAGGTCGACCCGGCGGAGGAGTGATCTGCATCGACAGCGTTACTCCGGACGGACCACGTCGTTGACCATCGTGAGCGACCGCGCCGGCGTGCGACAGTCTGGTGCGAAAGGCTGTCCAGTCCCGTGTGGTGCCGCCGTTCGGCGATCGATACACACCCGACGGCCGCACCCCGCGCGACGAACGGTCGAGTCCCGTCGCGCCGGACGGCCCATTCCCGCAGGTGGCGGTGGGTGTCGGAGAACTACCGGGCGGGTCCGGTGGTGACTCCGGGAGCTAGAGACGCCCGTTCCGTCCCGTCGTTGCGCTGCTGTGATCCACCCCACTTCTCGGCGCCTTTCTGTAACGATCGGCGAGCTGTAGATCTTCTACGGAGAGTAGCTAAACGACACCTGACGGATAGCACTGTGTGTAGCTGATCAGCGGCGAACGGTCGGTTCGGGCGCACCGAAACGGGCATAAAGCCGCCCGAACGAGGGGGTGCTCTCGCTTCGGTGATGGGCGTCCGTACGTTCTGCGGCACCGGCCAGTGACGGAGTGTCAGTACGACGGCCGGATCACATCGCCACAGAAGGAGTGCCATGAACGCCCCCGAGACGACCCCCGCCCGTCGTAACGCCCGGCGGATCGCCACCGCCGGCGTCCTGTCCGTCCCGCTGGTCCTGGGCTCGGCCGGAATGGCCTTCGCCGGTGACTACGGCGACGGCGGCAAGCACCACGACAAGGGCCGCGACTGCGCGCCGTCGTCCGCCTCGCAGAAGGGTGGACTGCTCGGCCTCGACGCGGCCGTCGACCCGCAGCTGAACATCGGCGGCATCCTGAACCAGGGTGCGGTCTCCCAGGACACCACCACGCTCGACCGGTCCAACTCCGGCATCGTGCAGAGCGGCTGCGGCGCGGGCGACGCCGTGCAGGTCGACGACCTGGTCGGGCTGGGCCTGGACGTCAGCCCGTCGGCCAACGTCGGCGGCATCCTGAACTCCGGCCCGGTGCAGCAGTCGACCACCACCGTCGACGACTCCAACAGCGGGATCCTGCAGTCCGGCGGCAAGCACGGCGGTGGCGGGCACGCCTCGCAGCGTGGCGGCCTGGTCGACGTCGCGGCCACCGTCAACCCGTCGATCAACATCGGCGGCCTGCTGTCCAGCGGCCCGGTGTCGCAGTCCACCACCACGGTCGACCAGGGCAACTCCGGCATCGTCCAGGGCTGAGCTCCGCGGGACACCCGCGAGGCGCGTACCGCCCGGGCCGCTTGACCCGGCCCGGGCGGTACGGCCGACCGGTCCCTCCGAGCGGAGCTCAGAAGTCCCGGCGGACCAGCATCCGCCACGCCCACCCGGCCGCGACGTCGGGTGGGGGCAGCGGGTCCCGTTCCAGCCAGCTGGCCGCGACCCCGAGCAGCGTCCAGGTCAGGCCGGCGGCGAACACGTCCAGCGGCATGCCGAACGCGTCCTCGGAGACACCCAGCCGCACCGTCGTGTCGGCGACGACCGACTGCATCCGGCGGCGCATCCCGGCCGCTGCGTCCGGCGCCGCGGCACCGCCGAGCGCCTGCCGGTACAGCGGGGCGTGCTCGGCCAGATGGATGAACCAGCGCAGCAGCGCCGCGGGCGGCTCGGGCCCGATGTCGTCCATCGACAGGTCCGACAGGTCCGCTCCGGCGTCCGCCGCCCGGTTGGCGAGCGCGTCGGCCAGCAGCATCTCCTTGTCGGTGTAGTGCTGGTAGAAGCTGCTGCGGTTCACCGACGCGTGCTCCGCGACGTCGGCGATCGTGATCGACTCGAGGGCGCGCTCCCTGGCCAGCGCGAGCAGCGCGTCCTGGAGACGCCGTCGTGTGCGCACCGCCCGGGGATCCACGCTCACCATTCTGCCGAACGGGTGACACCCGGTTGCGAGGGCCCACCGCGTCGCCGTGCGGTCAGGACGTCCGGTTGCACGGCGGCCCCCACATGCCGGCCCGCCGGTCCTGCGCGATGCGCTGCCCGGCCTCGAAGCCCGGCCGGTAGCGGCCCTGCCCCGGGTCCACCCAGCCCGCGACGAGCGCAGCGTCGGTGTAGGACTGCTGTGTCCCGATCACGAGGTACGCGGGCCACGTCGGGGCGTCCGCCGCCGGAGCGGGCAGCGTCGGGTCCGGCACCAGCGTGACCTCCTGACCGTCGAGGAAATCCTGGGCGAACCGCTGCGCGTCGACCCGCGCGCACGGCGGCGTCGACGCGGTGTCCACGCCGATCACCGACACCGTCACCGGACGGCCCCCGACGTCCACCACGACCGTCGCCGGGTCCACGACCCGCTGCACCCGCCCGTACAACGTCGGCGGGCCGGTGAGCGGGCCGAGCGCGGCCGTCCCCGGCTCGCCGGCCAGGGCCGGGCTGTCGGACATCCGGCCGATCGTCAGCCCCCCGACGATGCCGAGGGCGACCAGTACCAGCACGGCCAGCATCGCGATCATGCGGCGTGGGCCGGTGGACCAGGCGGACAGGAGCGTCCGGGCGCGGTGGCGCGGTTCGGGCAGCATGACTGGAGTTCGTACCGAATCGGGCGTCCGGTTGCCTGCCGGGCGGGATCAGGGACATCCGGCCGCGGTCCAGGCCGCGGAACAGCCGGTGCCCGCGGAGGCGGGCCCGGCGACCCCGGTCCCGGACAGGGCGAGCGCGAGGACGGCGCCGGCCAGCAGCAGACGGGGTCCGGTGGGACGGGTGCGGCGGCGCGGCGCGGTCATGCCGGTCGTCTCGCCGGACACCGGGCCGATGTTGCGCCGTCCGGACCAACCTCATCAGGATTGTCGATCGCCGGACACGCGGCGGGACCGCTCCGGGACGCTGCTAGGTTCGGCGCCTCCGTCCGTCCGGGAGGCCATGCGTGATCACCGTCCGGGAGCTGGGGCCCGACGACTGGGAGACCTGGCGCGACCTGCGCCTCGCCGCCCTGGCCGAGGCGCCCGACGCGTTCCACAGCCGGCTCACCGACTGGCTCGGCGCGGGGGAGCGGGAGTGGCGTGACCGGCTGGCCGCGCCCGGCCGGTACCTGGTGGTCGAGGTCGGCGGCCGCCCCGCCGGTCAGGTCGTGGCCGTCCCGCCGGACGGCGACGGCGTCGCCGACCTCATCGCCCTGTGGGTCGCCCCGCACGCACGCGGGGACGGCGCCGCGACCGCACTCGTCGACGCGGTCCTCGACCGCGCCGCCGGGTGGGGCGCGCGGACGCTGGCACTGCACGTGGTGATCGGCAACGACCGCGCCGCGGCGTTCTACCGGCGGCTCGGGTTCGTCGACCGCGGCGTCGTCGAGCGGCCCGACGGCATCAGCGAGACGCGGATGGACCGGCCCGTCGGCCGTCCGGCCCCGCGGTGCTGACCGTCCGGCCCGCCACACCCTCGGACGACCCCGGGCTGACCCGGATCGACGCCCTGACCTGGACCGCGGAGGTCAGCCCGGCCCCGCCGCGGCCCGAGCCGTTCCTCGACCGGACAGCGGTCGGGGACGTTCTCGTCGCCGACGACGACGGCGCCGTGGCCGGGTATGTGATCGTCGGGGCCGCTCCGCCCGCGGTCACGGCGCACGACCACGTCCGCTGCATCGGAGGTCTGGCGGTGCACCCCGGGCACACCGGCCGCGGCGTCGGCCGCGCGCTGGTCGACGCCGCGGTGGCCCGCGCCCGCGAGAGCGGCGGCCGCAAGGTCACGCTGCGGGTCCTCGGCCCGAACACCCGGGCCCGGGAGCTGTACCGCCGCTGCGGCTTCGTCGAGGAGGGGGTGCTGCGCGCCGAGTTCGTGATCGACGGGGTCGCCGTCGACGACGTCCTGATGGCCAGGCACCTCGCTCCGCCGGTCGGCTGACCTGCGGCGGCGCGGAACTGTCGGGGGTCGGTCGTAGCGTCGGAGCCATGACCAGCGCCCTGCCGTCGCCCCCGGCCTCGCCACCCGTCCCGGCCCGGGTGGCGGCCGCGCTGCGCGCCTCCTGGAGCCGCGACACCTGTGACGTCGCGGAAGTCACCGACTGGACCCCGGACCGTCCGTCGCGGGGCCAGTGCGGGGCGACGGCACTGGTCCTGCACGACCTGTTCGGCGGTGACCTGCTGCTGGCCGAGGTGTGGCAGGCCGACGGCCGCCTGCAGGGCTACCACTGGTGGAACCGGCTGCCCGGCGGCGCCGAGGTGGACCTCACCCGGGACCAGTTCGCCACGGGGGAGACGGTCCACCCGCCCCGGGTGGTCGTGCGCCCGGAGGGCCCGCCGCGGCGCTGCCGCGCGCAGTACGAGCTGCTGCGCCGGCGGGTCCTCGATCGGCTGGACGGCCCGGGGTGAGCGGCCCGGGGCTCAGCGGCGGCCGCGGCGCACGGCGTCGGCGAGCGTGCCCAGGAGCTCGTCGGTGGTGCCCCAGGACATGCAGGCGTCGGTCACCGAGCGGCCGCGGACCATGTCCGGGCCCAGCTCCTGGCGTCCCGCCTCCAGGAAGCTCTCCATCATCAGCCCGGTGACGGCCGGCTCGCCGGTCGCGATCCGCTCGGCCAGCTCCGCGACGACGCCGGCCTGCCGCACGTGGTCCTTGCCGCTGTTGCCGTGGCTGGCGTCGACGACGACCCGCTCCGGCAGTCCCGCCGCACGCAGCCCGTCGGCGGTCGCGGCGACGTCGGCGGCCGAGTAGTTGGGGGTGGCCCCGCCGCGCAGGATGACGTGGGTGTCCGGGTTGCCGGTGGTGGTGACCAGGCCGGCGAGCCCGTCGGCGTTCACCCCCATGAACACGTGCGACGCCGCGGCCGCGCGCATCCCGTCGATCGCGGCGCGGATGTCGCCGTCGGTGGCGTTCTTGATCCCGACCGGCATCGACAGGCCGCTGACCAGCTGGCGGTGCACCTGGCTCTCCGCGGTGCGGGCGCCGATCGAGCCCCAGGTGACCACGTCGGCGATGTACTGCGGGGTGATCGGGTCGAGGAACTCGCAGCCGACCGGCAGCCCGAGCGCGGAGATGTCGAGCAGCAGCGTGCGCGCGGTGCGCAGTCCGCGGTTCACGTCGAAGGTGCCGTCCAGGCCCGGGTCGTTGATCAGGCCCTTCCAGCCGACGGTCGTGCGCGGCTTCTCGAAGTAGGTACGCATGACCACGCACAGCTCACCGGACAGCTCCTCGGCCCGGGCGGCGAGGCGGTGGGCGTAGTCCAGGGCGGCGTCCGGGTCGTGCACCGAGCACGGCCCGACGACGACGAGCAGGCGGTCGTCGTCGCCGTCGAGGATGTCGGTGACCGCGGCGCGGCCGCGGGTGACGGTCTCGGCGACCCGGGGGTCGCAGGGCAGGTCGTGCCGCAGCAGTGCGGGCGAGATCAGCGGGCTGATCCGCTCGATGCGGCGGTCGTCGGTCGGGGCGACCTGCAGGGGGGTGGTGCTCGCACTCATCGGAGACGGTGGTCCTTACCCGGCGGACCGCCCCGGATCACCTCGACCGAGCCGGTCTGGAATGCCGGCTCGAGGGGATGGAGGTCAGCGCGCTACGGCACCTGCCAGCCCATCCCGGGCCGGCCGGCGAAACCAGTAGTACGCGTTCAGCACGCACCGACCGTACCCCACGCCGGCGGCAGGCGTGGTACCACCGGCACATGCGGATCGCCCTCGCCCAGATCGTGTCCACCCCGGATCCCGAGGAGAACCTCGCCGAGGTGGAGCGCCGCACCCACGCGGCCGCCGACGCCGGCGCGCAGCTCGTGCTGTTCCCCGAGGCCACCATGTGCTGCTTCGGGGTCGCGCTCGGCCCGGTCGCGCAGCCGCTGGACGGACCGTGGGCGACGCGGGTCCGCGAGGTCGCCGCGGCGGCCGGGACCACCGTCGTCGCGGGGATGTTCACCCCGTCCGGGGACGGCCGGGTCCGCAACACTCTGCTCGCCACCGGCGGCGGTGTGGACACCCACTACGACAAGATCCACATGTTCGACGCGTTCGGCTTCGCCGAGTCCGACACCGTCGAGCCCGGCACCGAGCCGGTCGTGGTCGGGGTGGGCGGTGACGAGCCGGTCACGGTCGGCCTGTCCACCTGCTACGACGTGCGCTTCCCCGGTCTGTACCAGCGCCTCGCCGACGACGGCGCCACCGTGCTGCTGGTACCCGCCTCCTGGGGCGCGGGCCCGGGCAAGCGCGAGCAGTGGGAGCTGCTGGTGCGGGCCCGTGCGCTCGACACCGGCTCGTTCGTCGTCGCGTGCGACCAGGCCGACCCGACGACGGTCGGCCGCGAGCACGGCAAGGCGCCGACCGGGATCGGGTACAGCCTGGTCGCCGGCCCGCGCGGCGAGGTCGTCCACGCACTCGGCGCCGAGCCCGGGCTGCTCGTGGTCGACGTGGACCCGGCGGCGGCCACGACCGTGCGCGAGCAGATCCCGGTGCTGGCCAACCGGCGGTTCTGAGCGGCGTCCGGCCGTTCCCGGAGCGGCGGCCGCCCGGGGCGGCTCAGCCGCCCGCGGTGCTGAGCCGGTCGGAGATCTGCGCGGCGAGGTCGACGTCCTTCGCGGTCAGTCCGCCCTCGGAGTGCGTGGACAGCCGGAACGTCAGCGTGGCGTAGCGGATGTCGATGTCCGGGTGGTGGTCGGCGGCCTCGGCGTCCTCGGCGACCCGGTCCACCACCGCGATCGCGGCCTCGAAGTCGGGCAGGGTGGCGGTGCGGACGATGGAGTCGCCGTCGCGGTCCCAACCGGGCAGCTTCTGCAGGGCGTCGGCGATCTCGGCGTCGGTGAGCGTCGGGGTGGGCATCGCCCCATCGTGGCGCAGACGGCGCACCCCGTCGCGGTGGAGGCTGTCCGGATCCTCCCGGTGGAGCAGCCCGCTCCGGTGGAGCGGCGACCGGCCGGGAGCGCTCATCCGTCGCGGCGGGTCAGGGCGAAGACCACGGCACCCGCCCCGGCGACGGCGAAGCCGGCCGCCCGCGCCGTGGTCGCCCACAGGGCCGACGGGTCGGCGGGCACCGCGAGGACCCCGGCCAGGACCTCGTGCCAGTGCCCGGACGGCAGGACCGGCGCGATCGGCTCCCACAGCACGGTCGCCAGCGGCGCGACGGTCAGCGCGGCCAGACCGGTCGCGACCACCCCGGCGGGTCGCCGGACCAGCGCCGACATCGCCAGCAGCAGCATCCCGAGCCCGCACAGCTGCAGCGCGGCCCAGCCGGTGAGCACCAGGGCCCGGGCCACGGTGGCGCCCGCCCCGAACGGGCCGGCACCCAGGGCGAGGCCGCCGCAGACCAGGGCGGAGACGACCGTCGTCGCCGCGGCGAGCAGCGAGGTCACCGCGACCGCGGCGGCCTTGAGCCCGAGCAGCCGTCCCGGGCCGACGGGGGACAACCGCAACGCGTCGAGGGTGCCGCGGGCACGCTCCGCGGCGAACGCGTCGGCCGCCACGAGCACCACGGGCATCCCGAGCGCGAACGCCGCGGGTTCGGACAGCGCGACCGTCAGGGTCCCGAGTGCGAAGGACAGGCGGCCGGCGTCGGTGGCGAGCGCGATCGTCGCCAGCAGCGGCACCAGTGCGACCGCCGCGAGGACGACCGCGGTGCGCGGACGCAGCAGCGCCAGCTCCAGCTCCGAGCGGAGCAGCCGGCCGAAGGGCGCCGAGGTGGGGCGGCGTGCCGTCGGGCCGGAGCGC
>NZ_WWFY01000206.1:0-11075 GCF_009864975.1 Pseudonocardia sp. SID8383 | reverse complement strand
GCCCACTGCGGGGTCCTGGCCGCGGAGCTGCTGCGCGGCACCACATGGTCCGAGGCGGTCGCGCGGGCCGGTGCGGCCGCGGCGCTCGCGGTCACCCGGTACGGGCCGGCCACCGCGCCGACCCGGGCGGAGCTCGACGCGTTCCTCGCCGGGGCCGCCGCGGGGTGACGCTGCGACTCCACGGGTTCATGATCACCGGTTGTGGAGCGCCGAGGTCGTCGAGCGCACTCCGGACTCCACAACCGGTGATCATGGACGGGGCTGGACCCTCAGGTCCCGGCGCCGGCGGCCGTCGCCATGCCCTGGGCGGTCTCCTGGACCGCGTGGAAGGCCGGGCCGCAGACGGCGGCGTCGCCCTCGGCGAGGGTGCCCGGGTCGGCCTGGCAGCCCTTCGCGGCGAAGTCGTCGAGCGCCTTCCCGACGAGGTCGGCCTGCGCGGCCGCGGCCGGTGCGTCCTGGCGGACCTGGGGCAGGACGTTGCGGATCTCGGTGGTGAACCGGCCGCAGCGCGGGAAGACCGTCGCCGGGTCGCCCGACCAGCAGGGGTCCTGGGCGTAGAAGCGGAACTTGGTCCGCAGCGCCTCCAGCCCCGGGGCGCCGACGCGCTCCGAGGCGGTCTGTCCCGGCCAGGGCTCGGTGTCCTGCGCCGACGAGGCGGCGGGGCGGCCGGCGGAGCAGCCGGCGAGGAGCAGGGCGGCCACCAGGAGGGTGACCGCCCGCAGCAGGGACGTGGTCGGGCGCGGGCACGGTTGCACACCGAGACGGTAGGCCCGCGCCGATCATCGTGCCGCTCCGGCCCGGCCCCGGCTGGGCGGGACCGGCCGGCCCCGGCCGGGCGGGACCGATCCCGGGAGCCGGTGCGGGGCGGGCAGGGCGGGGTCAGCCCCTGAGGAGCCCGGTGAGCATCGTGCGCAGCAGCCCCAGCGCCTCGGCCGGGTTGTCCCAGAACACCATGTGTCCGGCGTCCGGGACGGCGACGAGCCGGGCGTCGGGCCGGGCGGCGGCGATCTCGGCGACCCCGGACGCGGGCACGACGGGGGAGTCCGCGCCGTGGAGCAGGGTCACCGGCGCCGGGACGTGCGGCCACGCGTCGAAGAAGTCCTCGGACTCGAATCCGGCGTGCGTCGCGGCGATCGCGGCCTCGTCGCAGGAGGACAGCCAGCGCGCGCGCAGCTCCTGCTCGCGGCGTGGCCAGCGGGGCCAGGACCGGGCGACCCCGTCGGCGTCGGTGCCGCGCTGTGCCTCGTGCAGCTGACCCAGGAACGCCTCCAGCGTCGTCGGGTACGGCGCGCGGCCGGGACCGGACAGCGGCGGGTCGACGAGCACGGCGCCGCCGACCGGCCGTCGCGTCGCGGCGACGGCGGCGATCCGGGCGCCCATCGAGTGCCCGAACAGGATGGTGTCGGGGCCGAGCTCCAGCGCGGCGAGCACGGCCAGGACGTCGCCGGCGTAGTCGTCGAGGGTCCACGAGGTGCCGCTGTCGGACAGCCCGCGGCCGCGGACGTCGAGCACCACCGGGCGGCACAGGTCGACGAGCTCGCGGGCGACGAAGTCCATCGTCACCGCCGGGCTGGTGATGCCGGGCAGGACCAGGACGGGGGCGCCGTCGCCGCCGTAGTCGAGGGCGTGCAGCGCCAGGTCGCCGTGCCGGGCCCAGCGGGACACGGCGGGGACGTCGGCGAGGTCGGCGAGCGCGTCCTGGCGGACCTGCCGGACCAGGGTGGACGTGACGGTCACAGGAGTCCCTTCAGGTAGGCGAGCGCGTCGTCGAGACCGACCACGTCGCCGTACTTCGCGTGGATGTCGAACAGGTTCGCCTCGTGCGGCCCGGCCGCGCGGTCGCCGACGCAGTCCCGCGGCACCAGCACACCGAACCCGGACTGGACGGCGTCGACGGCGCTCGCGCGGACGCAGCCCGAGGTGGTGGCCCCGCACACGAGCACGGTGTCCACACCGGAGGACCGGAGCAGGGTCGCGAGCCCGGTGTCGAAGAACGCCGACGCGCCCTTCTTGGTGAGCGTGTGGTCGGTGCCGCGGACGTCGAGCCGGGGGTCGAAGCCGACGGCGGCCGAGCCCTCGACCAGCGAGCGCATCCCGGGCGCCTTCACCAGCCAGGGCAGGGTGTCGAGCTCGGCGGGGGTGTAGGCGATCGTCGTCCACACCACCGGCGCGCCGAGCGTGCGGGCCGCCTCGACCAGCGTCGAGGTCGCCGCGACGACCTCGGACAGTTCGCTGCCGGTGGGCAGCGCGGGGTCGGTGAACCCGACCGTCAGGTCCACGACGACGACCGCGGGCCGGGTCCCGCGCCGGGCGGCGGCGCCGAACCCGGCGGTCGCGTAGGTCGCGTCGGTACCGGCCCCGTGCAGACCGGTGGGGTGCGGGCTCATGCGGATGCTCCGTCCAGTGCGGACTGCGGTGCGGACTGTGTCGCGTGCTGCGGGGCGGAGTCCAGTGCGGACTGCAGCGCGGCGCGGCGGCGGCCCGCGCAGTCCTCCACGGCGTCGACGATGGTCTGGTAGCCGGTGCACCGGCACAGGTTCGACGCCACGACCTCGCGGATCTCCTCGCGGCTCGCGTCGGGCTCCTCGGCGAGGTAGCCCTCGGCCAGCATCAGGAACCCGGGCGTGCAGAACCCGCACTGCAGCCCGTGGTGCTCACCGAAGCACTGCTGCAGGTCCGACAGCCCGCCGTCGGGCCCGGACAGCGACTCGACCGTGCGGATCGCGGCGTTCTCCACCTGCACGGCGAACAGCAGGCAGGCGCGGGCGGGCGCGTCGTCGACGAGCACGGTGCACGCCCCGCAGATGCCGTGCTCGCAGCCGACGTGGGTGCCGGTCAGCCCCAGGTCGTGGCGGAGCACGTCGGCCAGCGTGCGACGCGGCGGGATCGCCAGCTCGTGACGCTCCCCGTTGACGGTCAGCTCGACCAGCTGGATGTCGGTCACGGTGCCTCCCGGTTCAGCGCGGCGAACAGGTCCGCGCGCGACAGTGGGGTGGAGTCCAGCTCGACGCCGGTGGGGCGCAGCGCGTCGTTGACGGCGTTGAGCACGGCCGCGGGCGCGCCGATGGTGCCGCCCTCACCCGCACCCTTCGCGCCGTCGGCGGTGAACGCGCACGGCGTCTCGAGGTGCTCGATCCGCACGTCGGGGATCTCGGCGGCGGTCGGGACCTTGTACTCCATGAAGCTCGGCGCGAGCGGCTGGCCGAGCTCGTCGTAGACGACCTGCTCGAACAGCGCCCCGGCGATGCCCTGGGCGATGCCGCCGCGGGCCTGCCCCTCGACGACGCGCGGGTGGATGGCGACGCCGCAGTCCTCGACGCAGACGTAGCGCAGGATCTCCACGCCGCCGGTGCCCGGGTCGAGCGCGACGACGCAGCCGTGGGTGGCGTTGGAGAACGTGCCGTCGCCGCCGACGTCGAAGCTCGCCGTCGCGGTCAGGCCCGGCCCGACCTCCTTGGGCAGCAGGTGCGCGCGCAGGTAGGCGACGTCGGCCAGCTCGGCGTAGGAGAACGTGCGGTCCCCGGCGCGCACCCCGCCGCGGCCGTCGAGTTCGGCCGAGCCCACGTCGGCGTCGGCCAGGTGGGCGGCCAGCGCACGCAGCTGGTCGCCCAGCTTCACCGCCGCCGCGGCCGCCGCGGACCCGCCGATCGTCACCGAGCGGGACGCGAACGAGCCCCAGCCGTAGGTGATCCGGTCGGTGTCGCCCTGGACGATCTTGACCTTGTCGTAGGGCAGGCCGAGCCGGTCGGCGACGATCTGGGCGAAGGTCGTCTCGTGGCTCTGGCCGTGCGACAGCGTGCCGGTGGTGACGGTGACCGTGCCGTCGAGGTCCATCGTGATCTGGGACAGGTCGAACCCGGGGACGACCTGCATCCTCCGCGCCGCGAACGCGCCGGAGCCGTAGCCGGTGCGCTCCGAGAAGCAGGAGTAGCCGATGCCCAGCACCCGGCCGTCGGGCAGGGTGCGCCCGGGCCAGCCCTCGTCGCGCAGCACCTGCTCGCACAGGTCGAGGGACTCCCGGTAGGAGCCCGGGTCGTAGGTGATGGCGTTGACCCCGCGGTAGGGGAACTCGGTGATCAGGTTGCGCCGGCGGACCTCCAGCGCGTCGAGCCCGAGCTCGCGGGCGGCGCGCTCCATCAGCCGCTCCATCACCATCACGTACTGCGGCCGGGACACCCCGCGGTACGGCGCGGTCGGCGCCTTGTTCGTGGTGACCGCGCGCCCGCGCACCCGGTAGGCGGGGACCCGGTAGACGCCGGGCATCTCCGCCGAGGCCATCAGCGGCTCGATCCCGGCCGTGAACGGGTAGCAGGAGTAGGCGCCCATGTCGCAGACGACGTCGGACTCCAGGGCGAGGATCTCCCCGTCGGCGGTGAACGCGGCGCGGGCGGTGTAGTGCTGCTCGCGGGCCAGGAAGCTCGCGGTCAGCGCCTCGCGCCGGTCCTCGATCCACTTCACCGGACGGCGGAGGCGCCGCGCGGCGGCCGCGGCGGCGATCTCCTCCCGGCCGACGACGCACTTCTGCCCGAACCCGCCGCCCATGTCCGGTACGACGACCCGGACCTGCTTCTCGTCGAGTCCGGCGCAGCGGGCCAGGACCGTGCGCACCTGGTGCGGGACCTGGGTGCAGGTGCGCACCACCAGCTGCTCGTCGCGGTCGTCCCAGTCGGCGACGACACCGCGGGTCTCCAGCGGCAGCGCGTTCTGCCGCCCGGTGCGGGCCTCCACGGTGACCACCGTGTGCGCCTCGTCGAAGATGCCGTCGATGCCCTCGGTGGCGAACAGCGACACGTCGACGAGCACGTTGCCGGGGGCCTCGTCGTGTACCGGTGGACCGGCCGCGGCCAGCGCGGCGGCCTCGGTCACCACCGGGTCGAGCGGGTCGAGCTCGACGACGGCGGCCTCCACCCCGTCCTCGGCGGCGTAGGGGTCGGTGGCGATCACGACGGCCAGGGGCTCGCCGACGTAGCGGACCCTGTCGCCGGCCAGCACCGGCATCGAGGTGGGGACGAACTCCTCGACCGGCCGGTCGAGGAGCGCGGTGATGTCGCCGAGGGCGAGGTCCGCGGCGTCGAACGCGGCGACGACGCCGGGCACCTGCCGGACCTCGGACAGGTCGACGTCGACCACCCGGGCGTGCGCCTCGGTGCTGCGCACGAACGCCGCGTGCAGCATCCGGGGCAGGGTGATGTCGTCGACGAAGCGGCCGCGGCCGGTGAGCAGCCGCGGGTCCTCCCGGCGCGGGACGGACGCGCCGACCCAGCTGCCGTCGCGGCGGAATCCGGGCTCAGCCACGGGCGGCCTCCTCCCGGGCCCGGGCGACGAGGGTGCGGACCAGCCCGCGGCGGTACTCCGCGGGGATCCCGGCCTCGTCGCGCAGCTCCAGACCGTCGGCGACCTCGGCCGGCGTGCCGGCGTCGGGCACCCGCACCGGGACGGCGCCGACCCCGCCGAGCACGACCTCCTCGGTGCCCAGGTCCACCCCCGCCGCGACGACGGCGAAGTCGCCACGGCGGTCGGCGTACTCGGTGAGCGCCGCGCGTGGCGCGGGACGGGGGAAGACGATCTCCACGATCACCTCGTCGGGGTCCAGGGCGGTGGTGAACGGGCCGAGGAAGAACTCCCGCGCCCGGACCTCCCGGCGCCCGCCCGGCCCCTCGGCGACGACGACGGCGTCGAGCAGCACGGCCAGCAGGCACCACTCGGCGGTGGCGTCGCCGTGCGCGATCGACCCGCCGACGGTGCCGCGGGTGCGGATGGGCAGGTGCCCGACCCAGCGCATCGCGGCCGACAGGACCGCGAAGTCCGGCCCGAGGTCGGCCCGCTCGACGGCCCGGTGGGTGGTGAGCGCGCCGATCCGGAGTGCCCCGTCGGCGTGGTGGATGCCGGCCAGGCCCGGCACGTGGGTGAGGTCGATCAGGTGCCCGGGCCGGGCCATCCGGTAGTTCATCATCGCGACCAGGCTCTGCCCGCCGGCGAGCAGCTTGGGCTCGTCGTCGGCCAGCTCGGTCAGCAGGTCGACCGCCCCGCGCACCGACGACGCCCGGTGGTAGGTGAACGCGGCGGGCTTCACGCCTTCTCCACCCGCTCCACGGCCGGTGCGTCGAGGGTCTGCTCGTCGCCGGTGATGCGGTCCAGCTCGCGGCCGCGGGTCTCGGGGGCGCCGAGGGCCATGAACGTCACGGCGGCGAACACGAGCAGCGCCATCAGGGTGAAGGTCAGCGGCAGGCCCAGCACCGGCCACAGCAGGCTGCCGAAGATCAGCGGGACGAACCCGGTGACCGCCCGGCTCGACGACGACGCCCAGCCGAAGCCCGAGGCGCGCAGCTCGGTCGGGTAGAGCTCGGAGACGTAGGCGTACATCACCGGGATGACGACCAGGGCGAAGAACCCGAACACCGCGATCATCGCGACCGCCGCCGTCGGCGAGCCCATGACCAGCGAGAACACGACCAGCGACAGCGCGGCGCACGGACCGGCGACGCCGATGACCCACTTGCGGCCGACGACCTCGACCAGCAGCACCGAGGTGATGACACCGAGGATGCCGACCGCGTTCATGACGGTGGTGGAGGCGAACGCGGCGACCTCGCCCATGCCCTGGGCGCGCAGGATCGACGGCATCCAGGACAGCGCGGCGTAGTAGACGACCATGACGGTGATGAACAGCGACCACGCGACGCCGGTGATGCGCGGGTTGAACGCCCACACCATTCTCAGCTGCTCGCCCAGCGCGCCGAGACCGCGGCGCCGCGAGGTGGTCGGTTCCGGTGCGGCGGCGGTGATCGCGTACTGCTCCACCGGGGCGCCGGTGCGGCGGACCATGTCGTCGATGACGGTGCGGGCCTCGGCCTCGCGGCCGGTCCGGGCCAGGTAGATCGGGGACTCCGGGACACCGCGGCGGATCCAGAACAGCAGCAGCGCGGGCAGCACCATCAGCGCGAGCATCCAGCGCCAGTTGCCCTCGACCGGCACGAGCAGCGTCGCCGAGAGCCCGGCGAGGGTGGTGCCGACCGGCCACCAGCCGTCCATCGCGGCGAGCACCTTGCCCCGGTAGCGCCGGGGTGAGAACTCGCTGACGATCGCGTAGTCGACCGGGATGCAGCCGCCGAGCCCGATGCCGGCCAGGAAGCGCAGCGCCAGGAAGATCTCCCAGCTGGGGGAGAAGGCGCCGAGCACCGAGAACAGGGCGAAGATCAGCAGGGTGATGCTGAAGACCCGCTTGCGGCCCATCCGGTCGGCGATCGTGCCGAACGCGACGGCGCCGACGGCCATGCCGATGAGGTTGGCCGTCGCGACGAGGCCGCGCTGGCCGGTCGAGAGGTCGAACTCGACGCCGAGCAGCGGGGTGAGGAAGCCGTTGAGGGCGACGTCCCAGGCGTCGAACATGTAGCCGAGGCCGCCGATGAGGAAGATCTTCCCCTGGACGCCCCAGCGCCAGGGCAGGTCCTGGACGACCTGGTCTCCGGTACGCATGTCGGTGCTCCTCTATCGGGCGAAGGGGTAGGTGACGGACTCGTCGTCCGGGTCGCTGCGCGGGGAGCCCCGCCACAGCCAGTCGTACGACACGTCGGACTCGCCCTGGAAGCGGCGCAGCTTCTCGTCGCGTTCGCGCTGCTCGGGGCCGTCGGGCAGGTGGTAGAAGTCCATGTTCTGCAGCGAGGCGTCCTGCACGACGCCCGCGTGCTTGGCGCGGCGCTGCACGTAGCGGGCGAGCGCGGTGTCGATCCCGCCGCGGCCGACCGCGCCGAGCTCCTCGGCCAGCACGGCGGCGTCCTCCATCGCCTGGGAGGCGCCCTGGGCCTGGTAGGGGAGCATGGCGTGGCAGGCGTCGCCGAGCAGGGCGACCCGGCCGTCGATCCAGACCGGATCGCGGCGGCGGCGGTGGAGCGCCCACACCGAGACGTCGTCCTTGGCCTTGGACAGCATCGCCGGGACGCGGTCGTCCCAGTCGGCGAAGTCGGCGACGAGGTCCTCGGCGGTCGCCGGGGCGCTCCAGTCGCGCTCGACCTGCTCGGTGCAGGGCACGATCGCGACGACGTTGAGGTACTCGCCGTGGCGGATCATGTAGTGCACCAGGTGCTTGCCGGGGCCGTACCAGATCGTGGAGTGGTAGCGGTCGAGCAGGAACCGGGTCGCCGGGTCCGCGGCGATCAGCTCGCCGGGGATCAGGGCGCGGTAGGCCATCTCGCCGGAGAAGACGAGGGTGTCGTCGAACCCGGCGAGGTCGCGGACACCGGACCGGATGCCGTCCGCGCCGACCAGCACGTCGCCCGCGACCCGCAGCCCGCGCGCGGTGACGGCGACCGGGCGGTCCGGGTCGGTGCGGTCGAGCTCGACGACCTTCGCGTCGGTGTGCACGGTGACCGCGGGGCCGGGGCCGTCCGGGTCGAGGCAGGCCTCGAGCAGGATCCGGTGCAGGTCGGCGCGGTGGTAGTGCCAGTACGGGGCGCCGTAGGTGTCGACGACCTGCTGCCCGAGCGGGAGCTGGGCGATGATCGAGCCGTCGGCCCAGCGGCGCCGCACCTGGTCCTGCGGGGCGGTGTGGATCCGCTCCAGCGACCGGCGCAGCCCCAGGCCGAACAGGATCCGGCTGGCGTTGGGGGCGGTCTGGATGCCGGCACCGACCTCGCCGAGCTGCGGCGCGGCCTCCAGCACGGTGGCCCGGAAGCCCTGACGGCGCAGGGCCAGTGCAGCGGTCAGTCCGCCGAGACCGCCGCCCGTGACCGTGATCTCCAGGGACTGGCTGGGTGCCACGACTACCTCCTCGCGTCCGTCGGGCCTGTGACGTGGCCCGCACGAGAAGTAATCCGAGCACGTACTATCCGGATACGCAAGGTTTTCGTGCGAACGACCCGGAAGGGAAACCGGGACGTAACCCGGGCGGCCGGGCTCAGTCGTTGCCGGGCAACGACGTCCGCTCCGCGACCGCCTCCCAGTGGGCGCCGAGGGTGTTGAGTAGACCGGCGATCTCCGAGCGCCGGTCGTCGGGCACCGCGGCCAGTAGCTCCGCGTCCAGGCGCCGGGTCCGGCGGGTGACCTCGACGAGGGCGGCCGCGCCGTCGTCGGTGAGGGAGAGGATCTTGCGCCGGGCGTCGCGGGGGGACTCGGTGCGCTCGATCAGCCCGCGGCGCTCCATCCGGCGGCAGACGTCGGCCATCGTCGAGGTGTCCAGGGCGACGGCGCCGGCCAACGAGCTCTGGTCGGACTCCGGGTAGGCGCGGATCGCCGAGAGCACCGCGAACTGCGGGCCGGTCAGCACCGGGTCGACGTGACGGCTCCAGGCGGCGAGGTAGGCCTGGTACATCCGGCGCGCCCCGTAGCCGGGGGCGGCGACGAGGTCGGCCGGGGGAGCGGGTGCGACGCCAGTTCCGCCGCGCAACAGCTCACCCATCATGCCTCCGTGCTCGTCCGGGCCGGGGCCCTCGTCCGCGGGAGATCCTACGTGTCCGGACGATCACGCGGGGTGGCCGGGCCGGGGCTCAGCGCGGGCGCAGGCCGTCGACGAGCAGGTCCAGCAGGCGTCCGGCCTGCTCGCGGCCCTGCGGGTCGGCGACGGCCATGCAGATCCCGCTGGTGCCGACGAGCACGTCCGCGGCGTCGACGTCGGCACGCAGGGTGCCGTCGGCGATGCCTGCCTTCTGAAGCAGGCGGACCGCCTCGACCATCCGCTCGCGGCTCTGTGCGAACGGGTTGTGCCCGCAGGCCACGAGTGCGTGCAGCGAGTCCGCGAGGTGCTTCTTGGTGATCACGTAGTCGACGAAGCGGTCCATCCAGGCCCGCAGTGCCCGGTCCGCGGGCAGCTCGGTGCGCAGCTGTTCGGCGGCGGCGCAGAGCCGGTCGAGCTCGTTGCGGTACACGGCCTCGACCAGGGAGTCCCGGTTCGGGAAGTGCCGGTAGAGCGTGCCGATGCCGACGCCGGCGTCCTTCGCGATGCCGTCGAGGGTCGTGGCGGGGCCGCCACGGCTCTCCGCGGTGAACGCGCGCACGGCCGCGGCCAGCAGCAGCTCACGGTTGCGCGCGGCGTCCGCACGCAGGCCGGAACGTGTGCTGGTGCCCATGGCGGTGCCTCCTCGGGTGGGACTGACGATCCCACGATACGTCTTGCGAACCGGAGGATGCTCCGGATAGAGTCCCGAGTCATACGGAGGATCCTCCGTTTACTTGTCCCCGGGACACGGCGACGCAACGACGACGTCACCGACCGCGTACCCGGTGCTCAGAAGGGATCACGCCATGCTGTTCCGCTCCACGACCGACCGATCCCGTCCGCTGTCCACCACCGCCACCTCCCGTGTCGTCCTGCCGGCCGCACCGGCCGGGACCACCGCCTCCGACGTGCTCGCCGGCGTCGACCTCACCGGCCGGCGCGCCGTCGTCACCGGTGCGACCACCGGGGTCGGCCTCGCGGCCGCCCGCGCACTGGCCGCCGCCGGGGCCGAGGTCACCCTCGCCGTCCGCGACGCCGAGGCTGGTGCCGCCGCCCGCGACGGCATCGTCACCGACACCGGCAACGAGCGCGTCGCCGTCGGCGAGCTCGACCTGTCCGACCAGCGCTCCATCGCCCGCTTCGTGCGCCTGTGGGACGGGCCGCTGCACATGCTCGTGCACGCCGCGGCCGTCACCGGCGCCCCGCTGACCCGCACCGTCGACGACTGGGAGCTGCACCTGGCCGTCAACCACCTCGGGCCGGCGTCGCTCACCTCGGGGCTGCACTGGGCGCTCACGGCGGTCGACGGCGCGCGGGTGGTCACCGTGACCTCCGCCGCCCACCGGGACGCGGCGTTCGACCCGGAGGACCCGCACTTCTCCGACGAGCGCTACGACGCCCACCTCGCCCACGCCCGTTCCCGCAGCGCGGCGCTGCTGCACGCGGTCGAGGCCGCGCGTCGCTGGTCGGGCGACGGGATCGCGGTGAACGCCGCCGACCCCGGCCCGGCGGGGACCGACCCCGAGCAGGGGGCCGCCACGGTCGTGCTGGCAGCGGCGTCGCCGCTGGTCGGGGGGATCAGCGGGCGCTACTTCGCCGGGCTCGCGGAGGCGGGACCGGCCGGGCCGGGCGTGGCGGGCGGGGG
>NZ_WWFY01000205.1:0-11008 GCF_009864975.1 Pseudonocardia sp. SID8383 | reverse complement strand
CGCGCCGACGTCGTAGGTCGCGGCGGCGGCCTGGTCCGCGGGCGGGCGGCCGGGTCCGGTCACGACGGCGATGCCGGGGGCGGGCACGTCCGCCTCGGCGACCGCCTCGCGCAGCCTCGCCCGCAGGTCCAGGCCGAGGAAGTCGTGGGCGATCAGCACCACCCGCGGCCGGGCCCGGTCCAGGACGTGCGCGACGTCCGCCACGCCGTAACGGGTGTTGATCCCGATGACGTGGGCGCCGAGCGCGGCCGCGGCGAACTGCGCCACCAGCGACTCGGACCAGTTCGGCAGCCACACGCCCACGCAGTCGCCCTCGCCGACGCCGTGGGCCCGCAGGTCCTCGCGCAACGTGAGGACGCGTGCGACCAGCTCCGCGCGGGTGACGCGGCGCGGGGCGGGCCCGCCGTCGATGACCACGGTGCTCTCCGGGGCGGCCGCGGCGGTGTCGGCCAGCAGGTCGGCCAGGGTGGTCGCGCGGCCGGTCATGCGGCACCCCGGCTCTCGCGGGCGCCCAGCTCACCGAGCCAGCCGTGCAGGACGTCGGCGAAGCCCTCGACCTCCTCCATCGGATAGTGCCCGATGCCCTCCAGCAGGGTGTAGCGGGAGTCCGGGATGAGCTCGGCGGCGCGCCGGACGTCGGCGGGGTCGAGCCACAGGTCGTCGTCCCCGACGACGAGGTGGGTCGGGCAGGCCACGCCGTCGAGCTCCGCCAGCACGTCGTGGGTGGCCCAGCCGATGAGGTCGCTGGTGGAGATCTCGGGGTCCTCGCGGCGGTGCATGCGCGCGATCAGCTCCGCCCGCTCGGCCGCCACCCGCCGCCCGACGACGGCGAGCGTCCCGAGGTAGGTCCGGTCCGACCGGCTGGGCGCGGCCGAGTCGACCAGCTCACGTTCCAGCCCGCGGACGCTCAGCATGGCGGAGTCGGTGCCGCCGTGCGCCGCCAGCGCGACGGCGCCGGCCAGGCGCTCGCCGCGGCGCACCGCGAGCTGCAGGGTGATGGCGCCCCCGATGGAACAACCCACCACGAAGGGCCGGTCCATCCCGAGCCGGTCCATGAGCTCCTCGCACCACTGGGCGTAGACACCCAGGTCCCGCACCGGGCCGCCGGGGGCGGGCTCCGAGCGACCGTGCCCCGGCAGGTCCGGGACCACCACCCGGTAGCCCAGCTCGGCGAGCCGCGGCTGGACCTCCCGCCACTGCACACCGTTCTGACCCGCCGTGTGCAGGCACAGCACCGGCTGCCCCGCGCCCTCCTCCAGCACGAAGGCGCGGGTCCCGCCCACCTCGACGTAGTCGGCCCTCATCGTGTCCCCTCCGTGCGGGCGAACGCCCGCGCCTCGTCGACCAGCGCGACGACCGCCGCGGTCAGCCGCAGGTACTCGTAGGCACTGCCCTCGACCTCGAACTCGTCGCGCAGGGTCCGCTCGGTGAAGTCGTTCCGCGGACCGGTCAGCAGCCCGGCCCACACGACGTCGGGCGCGGAGACGACGAACGTCGGCCCGTCCGGTGTCCGGGTCCCGGCCTCGAGCACCCGTCCCTTGTAGACACGGAACACCACCAGGTCGCCGCCGAGGCGCAGGCCGAGGGTGCCGTCCCAGGTGCCGGTGGCCCGGGTGAACGCGGCCGACTCGCCGAGCGCGGGGGCCAGTGCCCGCGCCCACTCCACGGACGGGAAGGACCGGCCGAGCCGGGCGCGGCGGTCGTCGACCGCCTCGCGCGCCGTGACCAGCGCAGCCGACCGGCCCACCTGCACGATCTCGTCGTGCTGGTTGCGGACCACCACGTGCCTGCCGACGACACCGTTGCGCAGTGCCGACGTGCGACGGGTGCGGGTCACCGTCATCTCGTAGGTGACCGAGTCGCCGACGTGGATCGGCGCCACGAAGTCCCAGTGCGTGTCGAACGCCGCCTCGACGTGCCCCGACAGGCCGCGCTCGTGGTGCCAGCCGAAGAAGCCGGCCAGGCCCAGCGGACCGTGGACCAGCGGGCGGCCGTCGGCGGACCGGCCGTGCTCGGTGTGCAGCGCGGCCCGGTCCCCGCTGACCTCGGCGAAGGCCGCGACCACCGCCGCGGAGAAGCTCCGTGCCGGGCCGGTGTAGACCTGCCCGACCTCGAAGTCCTCGAAGTGGGGCGCGGCCGCCCCTGCCCCGGGCCCACCGGCGTACACCGGCGACCCGGTGGTGGCACTGGTGCTCATCGACCGTCCTCTCCGACGGGCCGTCGCGATCGTCGTCCCCGACGAGCTCGCGACGACACGAACGAACGTTCTTACGCCTGCCATGCAATCAGCAGCTTCCCGGCCCGTCAAGAGCAGGAGCGCCGTAGCGGGTGCGCTACCGTGAGCGACATGAACGACCGTTCCCCGACCCTGGTCGCCGAGACGGGGCGGCGGAACGAGGCCGCGATCCTCAACGCCGCGATCCACGCCTTCGGCACCCAGGGCTTCAACGGCGCCTCGATGCGCGACGTGGCCCGCGGCGCCGAGACCAGCCTGTCCAACCTCTACAACTACTTCCCGTCGAAGTCGAAGCTGCTCGCCGCGGCGCTGCGACACGCCAACGCCGAGTTGCGCAGCCGCGTCCTGTCGGCCGTGGAGCTGGCCGGCGACGACGCCCCGTCCCGCATGCGCGAGGCGGTCCGCGCGCACGTCGGGTTCGTCGTCGAACACCAGACGGCGACCCTGGTGGCGACCAACGAGCTCCGCTACCTCGACCCCGAGGACCGCGCCGCACTGGTGGAGGACCGGGACGCCACCCAGGACGCCTTCGAGCGCATCGTCGCCCAGGGCGTCGCCGACGGAGCCTTCCGCACGCCCTACGCCACCGACGCGGCACGCACGATCCTCGGTGCCGTCGCGGCGATCGCGAGCTGGTACCGCCCGGACGGCGCACTGGGCCGCGGCCAGCTCGCCGAGCAGTACGCGCGCTACGCCCTCGCCCTGCTCGAGGCCCCCCTCACGCACTGACGCCCGCCGCGGGGGGCGACCCGGCGAGATGCCTCTTGTCCGCTGTGACCCGAGTCGCTAGCGTCCTAAGAACGATCGTTCGTACTCGTGTCGGAGCTCCTCGTTCTCCGGCACCCTCACCGCCGCACCGTTGCGGCCTGGAGGTGGACCCGGATGGACCAGCACGCTCCCCCGAAGAAGATGGGCCGGCTCGCTGCCGCGGCGGTCTTCGCCACCGCGCTCGAATGGTTCGACTTCCTCATCTACGCCACGGCCGCCGCCCTCGTGTTCGGGCACCTGTTCTTCCCCTCGGTCAGCCCGGTGGCCGGCACCCTGGCCTCCTTCGCGACGTTCGCCGTCGGCTTCGTCGCGCGACCGCTCGGCGGCATCATCGCCGGGCACGTCGGCGACCGCTTCGGCCGCAAGCCCCCGCTGGTCGCCGCCATGCTGCTGATGGGCGTGGCGACGTTCGCGATCGGCGTCCTGCCCGGGTACGCGACCATCGGGATCTGGGCACCGATCCTGCTGGTGGTCGCCCGCCTGGTCCAGGGCCTGGGCGTCGGCGCCCAGTGGGGCGGCGCCGCGCTGCTGCTCACCGAGCACGCCCCGGTCGAACGGCGCGGGTTCTACGGGTCGCTCGTGCAGACCGGCGCCATCGCAGGAGCGGTCGCGGGCAACCTCTTCTTCCTCCTGCTGACCACCATCCTGTCCGAGGAGCAGTTCATCGCCTGGGGTTGGCGCGTCCCGTTCCTCTCCGGCCTCGCCCTGGTCCTGATCGGCGCCTACGTGCAGCTCAAGATCGAGGACACCCCGGTGTTCCACGACCTGCAGCAACGGTCGGCGGAGTCCCGGCGCGACGCCGGACTGCGCAAGGCACCGCTCGTCCAGGCCGTGCGGCACTACTGGCGCGAGATCCTCCAGGCCGCGGGCGCGTTCTTCGTCGTCAACGCCACCTTCTACATCCTGATCAGCGGGGTGCTGAGCTACGCCACCACACAGGTCGGCATGTCCCGGTCGGCGATCCTGTGGTGCGTCATGGGCGCGGGCCTGACACAGGTCGTGTCGATGCCGTTCTTCGGCGGTCTGACCGACCGGATGGGCTCGCGGAAGAAGCTCTACCTCACCGGCACGGTGCTGATGGCGGTCTGGGCCTTCCCGATGTTCCTGCTGATCGACACCGGGTCGTTGCCGCTGGTGTTCCTCGCCCTGCTGGTCGGGTTCACCATCCACGCGACGATGTACGGCCCCCAGGCCACCCTGTACGCCGAGATGTTCCCGGCGGACGTCCGCTACTCGGGTGCCTCGCTGGGCTACCAGTTCGCCTCGGTGTTCGCCGGCGGTCTCGCCCCGTTCATCATGACCGCGTTGCTGGCGGGCACGGGTGCCTCCTGGTCGGTCGCGCTCTACATCATCGCCACGGCCGTGGTCACCTTCGTCGCGGTGGTGACGCTGAAGGAGCGCTACCGCCGCGACCTCTACGAGACCTCCGACGCCGAGGCGGCCGGAACCGTCGCCGCCTCTGGCTGAGCGCTCCGCCCGGCTTCCGGGCCCACCGCGCACGACCCGGCGCCGAGGCTCGTCGGGCTCGCCCGGTCTCGCTACGACCCGCAGTGCCTGCTCAGGTCCGGCACGACGTGGCCCTCCGTCAGTTCAGGCGTTCTCGCCGCGCCACGGTGGTGACACCGGCAGGATCAGGGCGTTGCTCCCGGACCGCGAGCATGACCAGCGCACCCAGTGCCGGCCCGGCGGCGAGGGTCAGGAACGCGACGGTGAAAGAGCCGGTGGCGGCGAAGGCTCCGCCGACCGCCAGCGGGACGATGACGCTGCCGAGCTGCCAGAACGCGTTGGCGAACCCGGACGCGGTACCGGTGACGGCACTGGGCACCAGCCGCGGCACCAGCGCCACGAGCAGCGTCGTCCAGCCGTAGGCGGCGGCGCCCAGCAGCGGTGCGAGCCAGAGGAAGGCCGTCGCGGAGGTGAGGTTGCCGAAGACGAGCAGCGTGACGACGAACAGGACCAGGATGAGGACGGCGGGCATGCGGCGGGCGCCACCGTAGAACCGGTCGCTGACGAAGCCGACGATCGGCTTCACGACGACCGCGGTGATCGCGAAGATCGCCACGACTGCTCCGGCGGTGCCGGGCGTGATGCCGTGCCCCTTGATCATGAGTGCATTGGCCCAGGTGATGAACCCGTAGAGCCCCCAGAACCCGCCGAAGCCTGCGATCGCGGTCAGTACCAGGTTGCGGTTGGCAAGCATCGCGATCCAGCTCGAGTCCGACCGCTGCCCCTTCGCGAGGGGCACCTCCGCCGCGGCCGGGTCGAGCATCGGGCCCGGTCGCAGGATGAAGAAGAGCAGTACGGCGAGCACCATCGAGACGACGCCGAAGAAGTGGTACGAGGTGCCCCAGCCGTGCCAGGCGATCATCGCCGGGACGACGGAATTGGCGATCGCGGTGCCCAGTGATGTGGCGGTGACGAAGATGCCCATCGGCAGCCCGAGCTGGGTCGAGGGGAACCAACTGGCCACAAGCCGGATTCCGGCCGAGTAGTCGGCCCCGGCGAAGAGACCGACCAGGGCCTGGACCGCGATACCGACCGTGGCCGAGGTGGTGGAGCCGAACAGCGTCATGAACGCGCCGGCGCCGAACAGCGAGATGGACAGCATCCAGCGCCCGCCGAGTCGGTCGGTCCCGACCCCGCCGAGCGCGTTCGAGATGACGTAGCCGACGTAGTAGGCCGTGGCGAAGACACCGAGGCTGGCAAGCGGAACGGCCAGATCCTCACCGACGAAGACCGACGCCGGACCCCAGGTCGAGCGATCGACCGACGTCAGGGTGAACGAGAGCCAGCAGGCGAACAGGACCACCCAGCGGTAGGGCGACAGTGTCGCCGTGCCCGCCGGGCTGACAGGGACAGTGCTCATCGTTGAGCCTCCGTGGTGGGAGTGGGGGCGGAACACGGCGCCGCGTTCAGCTTTGCGGTCACGGTGCGGCCGTGATCAGAGGTCGAGCACGAGTCGTGGCGACGAGCAGCTGCCGACACAGATCATCATCGAGGTGCCGCGGGCGCGTTCCCGTGGGGACAGGATCGTGTCCCGGTGGACTGGGGTTCCGTCGAGGACCTGTGTCTCGCAGGTCCCACAGAATCCCTCCTCGCAGGAGGCCATGACGTCGGGGCGGACCGTGCGCACGGCATCGAGGATCGATCGGCCCGCTGCAACCGGGACTGTCTCGCCGGTGGAGGCCATCACGACCTCGAAGGCGCCGGCCGGGTCTGCGACCGGGTCCGTCGCACGGTCGGGGCCCGGGTCGGCGACGAAGCGTTCGATGCGGACCGGCAGCTCGGGACGGGAGGCTTCCGCGACGTCGGCGAGAGCTCGCAGCATGCCGGGTGGCCCGCAGCTGTAGACGGCAGCGCCGGCGGGAGCGGCGGCGAGGATCTCCGCAAGTGGTAGCGGACCGTCGACGTCGTCACTGTGCAGGGAGACCGCTCCTGCCGACACGCCCGCGAGCCGCTGCACCTCCTCGGTGAACGCGAGCGTGTCCGCCCGCCGGCCGCCGTAGTGCAGCGTCCAGGGCGTTCCGTCGTCGACGGCGGTGCGGATCATCGCGAGCAGCGGGGTGATCCCGATGCCACCCGCGACGAACACGTAGGAGGTGGCCGGTCCGAGAACGAATCGGTTACGGGGTCCGCGGATCTGCAGACGTCTCCCGACCAGGCCGGTGGTGTGGATCTCCGCGGAACCGCCGCGCCCGTCCGCCTCGTGGAGTACGGCCACGGTGTAGTCCGGGTCGGCGGTGTCGCCGCACAGCGAGTACTGGCGGACCAGCCCCGACGGCAGCGTCAGATCGACGTGGGAACCCGCCGTCCAGGCCGGGAGGGGGATGGCGCCGCGCAGTCGCAGCGACAGCACACCGTTCGCTTCGTGGCGAGCCTGCGTCACGAGGACGTCGAACGTATCGTCGCTGTTCACGACTGTGTCCCTGCAGGTTCGCCGTCACGGGCACCGCCGCGCAGGACCTGAAGGAAGGGTACGGTGAACCGGGTGTCGCCGAGAACGACGACGCTGTCGGCGGCCTCGCGGATCGTGGTCGCCGACCGTTCCGCCTCCGGCTCGTCCCATCGGGCACCGGGTCTCACGATGACCGCCCCGAGGAGGACCCCGTTCGCCCTGGTGGCGTCGCCGATCCGGGTGACCGAGTCGCGGTCGACCCGGGCGAGGTCGTGGGTGAGGAACACGACCACGTCGGTGGCGTGCACGGTGTGCTCGAGCGGGTTGCCCACCGGTGGTCCGCCCGTGTCGGAGCCGGCCCCGTCCGTGCACGCCGTGGCCGGTTGCGAGCCGGCCACGGTGATGCCGGCGAGCTCGAGGTCGTCGCGACCGTCGACCCAGAGCCGGGCGGTGTGATCGAGCGGAACCAGCAGAACGGCCGCTTCGTAGGACCGTCGGGTGGGGATCGGCGCCATCGGCACGACCCTCCTTTCCGGGGACAGGTCAGATGGAGACGAAGTCCTGACCGGGCTTCACGACGAGGGCGTCCTGCGCACCTTCCTGGAAGGGGACCGACTTCGGCAGCAGCACCGAGGCGGACCGGACCCTGTGGTGCTCGGCGTCGTCGCCGGGCAGGTCCGCGGTGTTTCCGGCGGCGTCCTCGGCGGCTGCGAGAAGGCGCCGGCGAGCCAGGATGATCGCGGCGTCGCTGGTGCCCAGACGCTCCTTAGTGCGGTCCACGATCGGGCCCATGCTCTCCTGCAGGGAGAAGTCCTGGGCCGCGATGCCCTCGACGCCGGAGAAGCTGCGCTTCGCGCGCTGGGCCTCACGGTCGATGAGGTAGTCGTTGGACCTGTTCGCGACCGTGCGGAAGGTACCCGGGATGTTGCGGGAGTGGATCCCGTCGCCGCGGCGCATCGACTCCAGCTCGTCGTCACGCAGGTCGCGGGTGGGGTGGTAGTTGATGCTCCACGCCCAGCAGGTCTCGTCGTCGATCGGTACCCAGGCGTGGGCGCCCAGCGGGTTGTGAGTCCCGAACGGAGGGATGATCGTGTACCACGGCATGATCCACTGGGTGATGCGCCAGTAGTAGCGCTCGTCGTCGACGTTACGGCGGGCTCCGATCAGCAGACCGCCGTTGGACTCGATGACCTCGAACTTCGGTCGGGTGTCGGCCTTGAGGTAGGTCAGGCCCTCGGTGCCGGCGTGCATGGGGTCGTCGTCCATGTTGAAGCGGTGCGCGAACGACACGTGGCTGGAGTCGATGCCTCCCTCCATGGCCTGCATGTAGTTGGTCTCCTGCAGGCGCTTGGACACGAACACCTGGGAGCCGGGCAACATCGCCCATTCCAGTTCGGGGAGGTCGGGTCGGTGCTCGGCCGGGCCCATGTAGGTCCACACGACCCCGCCGCGCTCGATGCACGGATAAGCCTTCTGCTTGATCTTCTCCCGGAACCTGCTCTCGGGCGGCTCCGAAGGCATGTCCACACAGTTTCCGTCGACGTCGTACTTCCAGCCGTGGTAGGCGCACCGCAGGCCGCATTCCTCGTTGCGACCGAAGAACAGTGATGCCGTCCGGTGGCTGCAGAACTCGTCGAGCAGGCCGAGCCTGCCCTCGCTGTCCCGGAATGCGATCAGGCGTTCCCCGAGCAGCTGCACCCGCACCGGGGGGCAGTCCGGCTCCGGGAGCTCCTCGGTCAGCAACGCCGGGATCCAGTAGCGACGTAGCAGGTCACCCATCTCGGTGCCCCGGTCGGTCCGGATAAGTCGTTCGTTCTGCTCGCGCGTCAGCACGGTGGTGGTTCCTTCCAGCCGGGTGTCAGGACGTCGTGTGGTGGTGGGGACGGACAAGGACGTGCGGGGATCGCGGCCCGTCGCCGAGGGCGAGCCGGGCCAGCATGTCCCCGACACCGTCGAGAGGGACCGTGGCGACGGGGACCCGATCCAGCCGGGAGTCGCCGCCGGCCAGGGCTGCGATCGCGGCTCCGACCGCCTCCGGCGAGCGCCCGCGGACCCCGTGCACCGAGACGCCGCGACGGATCATGAGGGCGGTGTCGACCGGGACCGCTGCGGGCGACTTGGGTGAGGTCAGGACGAGACGGCCGCCGTGGCCGAGCAGCCCCATCGCGGGATCGACGACACCGGGAGCGCCCCCGGTGGTGTCCACCACCAGATCAGGGCGTTCGCTCTCGAGCCGGGCCGGGTCGTCGGTGACGACCGGGACCGCGCCGAGAGTCTCGACGATGCCCAGCCGTTCGGCGTCACAGGGCAGTCCGGTGACGATCACGCGCTCCGCTCCCCCGGCCAGCGCGGCCGCCGCGACCGCCACACCGTGGTATCCGGGGCCGAGGACGACCACGGTCTCGCCGGAGCGCAGCCGGCCCGCACCGAGCGTCCAGTCGAGGGCGTTGGCATAGGGCAGCACCCAGGTCGCCAG
This sequence comes from Pseudonocardia sp. SID8383, assembly GCF_009864975.1. Taxonomy (NCBI): domain Bacteria; kingdom Bacillati; phylum Actinomycetota; class Actinomycetes; order Pseudonocardiales; family Pseudonocardiaceae; genus Pseudonocardia; species Pseudonocardia sp. SID8383. Next base: position 1,633 of record NZ_WWFY01000205.1, on the reverse strand, counting down.
CTCGTCGCCGAGTGCGTCCGGCAGGTGGTGCAGGACGGCGTTGGCGGGGAGGTGGAGGTACTCGGCGTTGCCGCCGAACAGACCAGGGGCCTCGGCGACCGGCACGGTCCCGATCCGGCGGCCACCACCCCAGATGTCGGTCTCGGGACAGAGCCGGTACGGCCCGGTACGACACGTCGGGCAGGCACCGCACGGCAGGTACTCCTCGACCACCACACGGGACCCCGACCCGACCTCCCAGCGCCCGGCGGCCCTCTCCCCGACCGCGGCGATCGCCCCGACCACGTGGTGACCGAGAACCGTCGGCTCGGCGACTCCCCTGGCCTGCAGCGCGACGTCGGTGCCGCAGACCCCCGACGCGGCGACCCGCAGCCAGCCGGAGTCCGGGCCGGGTGTGGGCACGGGCAGCTCCTGCACTTCGCAGCCGCCGCCGGGCACGGCGACGCTCGCGCGAGCCGTGGCGGGCAGGAACCGTGTCACCTCGCTGAGACCCATGTTTGCCCTTACTATCGCTGTGTGATATTTTGTTATCATCTGACGATACAGACACTAGGGCGCCACCCGACGGGCGTCAACGGAGGGAACGACGATGGCTGCGGCACGAGGCGCAGACAGCGGCCGGAGGGCTCTGGAGGTGCTGTTCGCCTTCACCGAGCAACGACCGGTGCTATCCGTGCGCGAACTCGCCGAGACCCTGGCGATCCCGGTCCCGTCCGTGCATCGCTACGTCTCACTGCTGCGGGACATGGGGTTGCTGGAAGAGGCGTCGCGGGGGCGTTACCACCTGTCGATGCGGGTGGCCGCCCTCGGGCGGTCTGCGCGCCGGGCCGCCCCGATCGTGGACACCGTGGAGCCGCTGATGCGAGGGCTCTCCGAGCGGATCGGGGAGTCGGTGCTGTTGATGCGGCTGGTCCAGGGCGCCCCGGTCTGCATCCACAGGATCGAGACGCCGAGCCGGTTCAGACTGTCCTTCGAGCCGGGCCAGCTGCTGCCGGCCCTCCGCGGCGCGAGCGTCCGCCTGCTCCTCGGATCCCTCGCTCCGGAGGACCGTCGGCGTTATCTGGACCAGGCGCTGGAGTCCGGCGCGCTGCCCCCGGTGAACGGACCGGAGGTCTTCCTCGACGACGTCGAACGCGACGTGGCACGCGGGTGGTCGGTCAGCAACGAGGAGATCGACGAGGGGGTCTGGGCACCTGCTGCAGCGGTGTACGAGGACGGGCACGTCGTCGCCGCGATCTCTGCGCCGTGCCCGGCGTTCCGGGTCGACGAGGTCCGCCGCACCGAGATCATCCAGATGGTCCGTGACGCCGCCTCGGCGGCATCGGACGCGCTCGGGCGCTGAGTCCCCGCCGTCGCCGAGACCGTCCCGCAGCGCGCGGGGTTCCTGACCATCGGGCGCTCCACCCGGGGCCGAGGCGGCGCTGCGGGTGCGGACCGCCCCGCGGGCGACGGAGACCTGGCCCCGGCGGGGCGGGCCGAGCGGTTCAGCTGCTCTCCGCGCCCGACCCGACCGGCTCGGCACCGCAGGTGACCCGTGCCGCCGCCGGAACCACCAGCACCGGGACGTGGGTACGCCGCAGCACGGCCAGCGCCGTGCTCCCGAGCAGCTCCGTCCGCCAGGTGGACCGCCCCC
>NZ_WWFY01000204.1:0-11291 GCF_009864975.1 Pseudonocardia sp. SID8383 | reverse complement strand
CCGCCGTGGCCGGGGCCGCGCGCGCCGACACCGGCTCCGCCGCGGGCATCCGGTCCGCCGCCGCTGCGGGCGTCCGTGACGACGCGGCCCCGGGCGGTGCCGCCGGTGACGTACCCGGGACCGCCCGGGGCGGTCCGTGTGCCGCTGCTCATCCGAGCTCCTTCCCCGGCGCCCCGATCGGGACGTCCACCTGCACCTGCAGCCCACCGATCCGCGAGCGGCGGAACCGCAGGGTCCCGCCCATCTCGCGGGCGCGGGCGTCCATGTTCACGAGGCCGCGGTGCTCCCCGGAGGGGCCGCGGACCGACGCCGCACGCAGCGTGCGGCGGATCTGCTCGGGGGAGGCGCCGCCGTCGTCGGAGATCGACAGGCGGACGCGGCCGTCGGCGTAGGCCAGTCGCACCACCGCCCGTGAGGCCGACGCGTGCATCGCCGTGTTGAACAACGCCTCGCCGGCGATCCGGAACAGCGACTGCTCGTGCTCGTGCGGCAGCGGCACCGGGGCCCCGCCGATCGTCACCTCGACCCGCAGCTCGTCGGGCATGTGCACGGTGGACAGCTGCCGCAGCATCGAGGGCAGGTCCTTGTCGGCGTGGTCGTCGTCGTTGAGCGCGTAGATCGCCGACCGCAGCTGCTCGACGGCGCGCCGGGTCAGGTCCTTGGCCGTGTCGAGGTGCTGGAGCAGGACCGGCTCGGTGATCTCCGACCGGCACAGCTCGATGTGCATCCCGGCCGACAGGGCGTACTGGGTGACGCTGTCGTGCAGCTCGCGGGCGATGCGGTGCCGCTCGTTGTCGAGGACCTCCCGCTGGCGGGCCGCCCCGAGCGCCTGCTGGGTGAGCATCAGCTCGTCGTTGCGGACGCGCAGGTCCTCGGCCTGGGCCGCGGTGCGCGCGTGCAGCCGCTCGGCCCGCTCCAGCAGCGCGCAGTTCTGCAGCGCCGACGCCGTCTGACCGGCCAGGATGCGCAGCACCGAGTGGTCGGTGTCGTCGATGTGCCGTTCCGGCGGCGTCCACGCGACGAACCCGCCGACGGTGCGTCCGTCGAGCCGGATGGGGACGTGCAGGTGCCGGGGACGCGGGTCGTCCTCGTGGTGGTGATGATGGCCGTCACCGGCGTGCAGCCGCTCCACGTGCCGGCGCACGCGCTCGGGCACCGACCCCAGGTCGGCCCACTCGACCCCGTCCGGCCCGAGAACGATGTGCCGCGGCGCGGCGTCGGGCAGCTCGCCGTCGACGAGCCCGAGCACCACCCAGTCCGCCGACAGGTGGTCGGCGGCCGCGTCGGCGACCGCGCGGACCAGCGCCTCGGAACCCTCCATCGTGCGGACCAGCGCGGCCGAGATCCGGTCCAGCGCGAGGATGACCCGGCGCAGCCGCTCGGCCCCCTCACGGTACTCCGGGTAGAACGACGGCTTGCCCGTCCGCAGGCCGGTGAGCTGGTCGAGATCGGGGCGGGCCCGGCCCCCGGCGGCCGGCGACGAGGGCGGTGCGGGTGTGCGGCGGCGCGGGAAGCGGGCGGCGGCGGTCACCGCGAGGGCCTCCGTGCGGGCGTCACAGCGCTTCCCGGAACAGGTTCTCGATCTGCTCCACGCTCGCCGTGCGCGGGTTGGTGGTCAGGCAGGCGTCGCCGAGGGTGAGCCGGGACAGCCGCGGGACGTCGGCCTCGCGCACCCCGATCGCGGCGAGCCCGGTCGGGACGCCGACCTCGTCGGCCAGCTTGCGGACCTCGGTCGCGACCATGTCCACGGCCTCGTCGCCGGGCATCCCCGGCCGGGCGGGCAGCCCCATGGCCTGGGCGATCGGGACGAAGCGCGCCGCGTCGGCGTCGGAGGCCGAACCGTTGAACCGGATCACGTGTGGCAGCAGCACCCCGTTGATCAGGCCGTGCGGCAGATCGAGCATGCCGCCGACCTGGTGGCTCATGGCGTGGGTGGCGCCGAGGATCGCGTTCGTGAACGCCAGGCCCGCCTCGAGCGCGGCCTGCGCCATCGCGGTGCGGGGGCCGTCGTCGTGGCGGCGGATCATCGTGGTCGGCAGGTTGGCGTGGACGAGCGCGACCGCGTGCAGCGCGTGGGTGTCGGTCAGCGGGCCGTGGGCCAGCGACACGAACGCCTCGATGCCGTGGGTGAGCGCGTCCAGGCCGGTCGCGGCGTTGAGCCAGTCCGGCATGGTGACGAGCAGCCGCGGGTCGATCACCGAGACGTCCGGGACCAGGGCCCGGCCCATGATGGTGATCTTGGTCAGGCGAGCCGTGTCGGTGATGATGCAGAACTGGGAGACGTCGGCGCCGGTGCCCGAGGTCGACGGCACCATCACCAGCGGCGGGATCGGGTTGGCGATGCGGTCGATGCCCTCGTAGTCGAGGATCGTGCCGCCGTTGGCCGCGAGCAGGGCGACGCCCTTCGCGGCGTCGATCACCGAGCCGCCGCCGACGCCGATCACCACGTCGCAGCCGGAGCTCTCGTAGCGCTCGAACCCGCCCTGGATCTCGTGGTCCTTCGGATTCGGGGTGATCTCGTTCCACAGCTGCGGGCGCAGGCCCGCGGCGCGCAGGTGGCGCAGGAGTTCGGCGGGCCACCCGGCCTCGGTCACCCCCGGGTCGGTGACGACGAACGGCCGGCGCGCACCGAGCCGTAGTGCGGCGTGCGCGGTCTCCGGCAGCGAGTCCGGCCCGAAGACGATCTCCGGGGCGTGGAACTTGGACAGCCGCGGCCGCTCCCGCGGGCGGTGCGCCGCGCGGACGGTGTAGCCCTCGTCGGTGCCGGACGTGCCGGTCTCCCCGTCGAGCACGAGAACGGTCTCCCGTCGCACGGTCCCGCGCGGCCCGTGGTCAGGGGCGACGGAACCGGCGGAACCGGTGAGGACCACGTTGCCCTCCTCCTGCTGCTGCGCGTTGTCGACTCACCACTCGCCGACGGCGAGCGGATCTGTCACGAGCGTGAGGCCCACGGTACAGGGACACCCTGTCCCGCGACCCCCTCGATCGGCGGACGGCGCGCCGATCCGCAGGTCGGAGCCGGGTCGTCGACCGGCTCCGGCCTGGCCGAAAGCGGAGGAGGTCAGGACGCGTGGATGGGCCCCTCGCGTTCGGCCAACCGGATGCCCTCGCCGCCCCAGTGCTGGGCGATCATCTCCGCGGCGATCGACACCGCGGTCTCCTCCGGGGTACGGGCCCCCAGGTCCAGCCCGATCGGCGACGACATCTTCGCGATCTCGGTCTCGGTCACGCCCCGCTCGCGCAGACGCTCGAGGCGGTCGTCGTGGGTGCGCCGCGAGCCCATCGCCCCGATGTAGCCGACCTCGGGCAGCCGCAGCGCGACCTCCAGCAGCGGCACGTCGAACTTCGGGTCGTGGGTGAGCACGCACAGCGCGGTGCGCTGGTCGATCCGGCCCGCGTCGGCCTCGGCCTGCAGGTACCGGTGCGGCCACTCGACCACGACCTCGTTGGCACCCGGGAAGCGGCTCGCGGTCGCGAACACCGGACGGGCGTCGCAGACGGTCACCCGGAAACCGAGGAAGGTGCCCATCCGGGCCACCGCGGCGGCGAAGTCGATCGCCCCGAACACGATCATGCGGGGCGGCGGCGCGAACGACTCGACGAAGATCTGCAGACCCTCCCCGCGTCGCTCGCCGTGGACGCCGTAGGTCAGCGTCGCGTTGCGGCCGGAGTCGAGCAGACCGCGGACGTCGTCGCGCACGGCGTCGTCGATCCGGTCCGAGCCGGTGCCGCCCTCGGTCCGGTCCGGCCAGACGATCAGGCGCCTGCCGAGCAGTTCCGAGGGGCCCGCGACGACCGTGGCCACCGCGACCGGGTCCTCGTCGCGGATCGCCTCGGCGATCCGGCCGAGCTGTGCGTAGGTCTCCGGGGTCACCTTCTCCACGAAGATGTCGAGAATGCCGCCGCAGGTCAGGCCGACGGCGAACGCGTCGTCGTCGGAGACGCCGTAGCGCTGCAGCACCGGTCGTTCCTCGGACAGCACCTGCTGCCCGAGCTCGTAGACCGCGCCCTCGACGCAGCCGCCCGAGACCGAGCCGACGGCCTCGCCCGCCGGGCCGACGAGCATCGATGCCCCCGGCTGGCGCGGTGCGGACCGGAAGGTCCCGACCACCGTCGCGAGCGCGGCCGGCTCACCGTTCTTCCACCAGCCTTCGAGCTGGTCGATCACGTCACGCATTGCGCACCACCTCGAGCAGTTTCTCCAGCGTGTCCAGGCTGTGCCCGGCCAGCAGGTCGTCCAAGTGCGGAAGGGCCGCGACTATTCCCCCCTGGACCGGGGCGTAGCCGTCCTTGCCCGCGTGCGGGTTGACCCAGACCAGCCGGTGGGCCAGCCGGGACAGCTGCTCGGCCTGGGTGCCGAGCAGCTCGGTGCCGCCGCGCTCCCAGCCGTCGGAGAAGACGACCACGACCGCCCGCCGGGCCGCACCGCGGCGTCCCCAGCGGTCGACGAAGGCCTGCAGCACCTCGCCCAGCCGGGTGCCGCCCGACCAGTCCGGGATCGCCCTGCCCGCGGCGCGCAGCGCGTGCTCGGGGTCGCGCAGCCGCAGCTCACGGGTGATGCGGGTGAGCCGGGTGCCCAGGGTGAACGCCTCGACCGAGCGCGGCGAGCGACGGACGACGACGTGGGCGAAGCGCATCAGCGCGTCCGCGTAGGGCTCCATCGACCCCGAGACGTCGATCAACAGCACGACCTTGCGCGGCCGGCGCGAGGTGTCGCGCCGGGCCAGCCGGAAGATCTCGCCCTGGTTGCGCAGCGCCGCGCGCAACGTGCGCTGCGGGTCGGCCTCCCCGTGCCGGTTGCGCCTGCGGCGCCGCGACGCCCGGGTCGGCGGCTCCGGCTTCAGCAGGGTCATCAGCCGGCGCAGGTGCTCGCGCTCGGCGGGGGAGAGCTCCCCGAGGTCGCGGTTGCGCAGGATCTCCGCGCCGGTCGCGGCGGCCTTGATCTGCGGGCCGTCGGTGTCGTCGGAGTCGTCCTCTCCGCCCTCGCTGCCGGGCAGCAGCGCGGCCAGCTTCGGCGGTGCGGGCGGGCGGTCGTCGCGGTTGCTCGACGGGCGGTTGCTGGTCGGCTCGAACCAGGACGGGAACGCCAGGTCGTACCGGACGATGTCGTCGGGGTCGGCGCACAGCGTCAGCCGGCCGGCCCAGTACGCCTGGTCCCGGTCGGTGACCTCCAGGGTGTCGAGCGCCTGCAGGTAGGCGGTCACCCGGTCCTGGGTGACCGGGACCCCCGCCGCGCGCAGGACCTCGGTGAACCCGACGAATCCGGTCAACAGCTCGTCGGTGGTGCCGGTGGGCTCCGCCGCGGGCGGCCGTGGCGGGGCCGCCGGGGACGGGCTCGGGGGGACGGTCATCGCGGCCGGGTCAGGACGCCAGCAGGGTGTCGAGCTGCTTGTGGACCCGGTCGGCGTCCTCCCGGTACTTGAGGACGGCGCCGAGGGTGCGCGCCGCCGACTCCGGATCCAGGTGCCGGGCACCGATCAGCTGCAACGCCCGGGCCCAGTCCAGGGTCTCCGCGACACCCGGGGGCTTGATCAGGTCGGCGTGGCGCAGCTTCTGCACGGCCCGCGCGACCGACGCGGCGAGGCGCTCGGGCACCTCGGGCAGCCTGCTGTGCAGGATCTCGATCTCGCGCTCGATGTTCGGGTGCTCCAGCCAGAGATAGAGGCAGCGCCGCTTGAGCGCGTCGTGCACCTCGCGCGTCCGGTTCGAGGTGAGGACGACGACCGGTGGCGTCGTGGCGCGCACCTCCCCGAGCTCGGGGATGGTCACCGCGTGCTCGGTGAGGACCTCCAGCAGGAAGGCCTCGAACTCGTCGTCGGCGCGGTCGATCTCGTCGATGAGCAGCACCGACGGGCTGGTGCGCAGCGCCTGCAGGATCGGGCGGGACAGCAGGAAGCGCTCGTCGTAGAGGCCGGCCTCGACGGTGTCCGGATCGAACCCGTCGCGCCCGCTCGCGGCCTCCAGGGTGCGCAGGTGCAGCAGCTGGCGGGGGAAGTCCCAGTCGTACAGGGCCTGACCGGCGTCGATTCCGTCGTGACACTGCAGGCGGATGAGCGGTGCGTCCAGCGTGGCGGCCAGTGCCTGGGCCAGCGCGGTCTTGCCGGTCCCCGGCTCGCCCTCGCAGAAGAGCGGACGGTTCATGCGCAGGGCGAGGAAGGCCGCCGTCGCGAGACCGTCGTCGGCGAGGTAGCCGGTCGCGCGCAGCGCGTCGGCGAGCTCGGCCGGGCTCCCGGGGCCGGGTGCAGGTTCGTTCACCGAACCAGCATGCAGGACGAGCGGTGAACGCGGCCACAGCAGGAGGGTCCCTCCTCCCCGCGCGGGCGGGTCCGGGACCTCCCCGTGACGACGAACGAGGCCCCCGGAAGGTTCGAGTTGCTTCCGGATCAGAAATGTTCACGACCACGTGATAGGTCCGTGATGTGACGTCGTTGACCAGTGCGTTTAGGGAGAATCTGATAATTACATCGTTGTCACAGTGATTCCGCTCACGGGCCCCTTCATTGACGAATTCTTTCCGCGCATTCACCTTTCTCGTCGGCCGGTCCACCGGAGCGGCCGCCTGAACGAGTCACACATCCGGACCCGCCGCGCCGAACCACCCCCGTCCCGCGGCTGTCCGGTCCGTCGAGGAAACGGAACGGGACGGGGACGAGAGAGACCACCTCCGCGGGCGTCATGGACGTCGCTCCCCGGTCCCGATCGACGCACCCGCGACGACACGGTGGGCACACCTGTGCCCTGGGGACCTCCTGCGCGGAGTGTGCGTGTCCTCGGGACGGCGCGGTGGGAGCGGAACAATGACCAAGGGACCCAAGGGCCGAAGTCTCCTGCGCATGGCTGCGGCGGGTGTCGTCGCGGTCGGCGCGACGGCTGCGATCGCCGGTACCGCCAACGCCGCCCCGGACAGCGTCTGGGACCAGCTCGCCGAGTGCGAGAGCGGCGGGAACTGGTCGATCAACACGGGTAACGGGTACCACGGTGGGCTGCAGTTCTCGCCGTCCACCTGGTCCGCCTACGGCGGCCAGGGCTCGGCGTACAACGCGAGCCGCGCCGAGCAGATCGCCGTCGCCGAGAAGGTGCTGGCCGCTCAGGGCTGGGGCGCCTGGCCGTCCTGCTCGAAGAAGCTGGGCATCACCGGTCACTCGGCCGACACCAGCAAGCGTGTGAAGGCGTCGGCCCCGGCCGCCTCGGCGCCGAAGAAGAAGGCGGCCGCCCCGGCCGCCGGCGGTTACACGGTGAAGTCGGGCGACACCCTCGGGAAGATCGCCGCCGCGAACGGCACCTCCGTCGCCGCGCTGGCCGCCGCGAACGGCATCGGCAACGTGAACGTGATCAGCGTCGGCCAGGTCCTGAACCTCGGCTGATCCCGCCGACCGTCCCCGGACCGCCATCCGGGACGGACGACACGGGGTGCGCGGTGTCCCCAGCACCCGCCCCGGCGGACGACGGCCCGGGTCCTCCTCCCCCCTCGCGGGGAGGCGGACCCGGGCCGTTCCGTCGTTCCGGGGGTGCGCGGCCGGGCTCAGGTCGAGTTGACCCACTCGTCGGAGCCGTCGGCGAACCGCTGGTGCTTCCAGACCGGCAGCAGCCGCTTCACCTCGTCGACGAGCTCGGCGCAGGCGGTGAACGCCTCACGGCGGTGCTCGGCGGCGACGGCGCAGGCGAGGGCGACCTCGCCGATGTCGAGCGGGCCGACCCGGTGGCTGACCGCGAGCGCCCGGACGCCGGGGGAGCGTGCGGCCACCTGCTCGGCGACCTCGGTGACGATCCGGGCGGCCGTCGGGTGCGCGCTGTACTCCAGCCCGTGCACCGACTTCCCGCCGTCGTGGTCGCGCACGACGCCGGCGAAGGTGACGACCGCGCCGGCCGCGGCGTGCTCGACCAGGCGGGCGTGCTCGTCGACGTCGAGCGGCTCCTCGCCGACGGCCGCACGCAGGACCGTCGCGGTCCGCGTGGTCGCGGGATCGGTCATCGGTGGTCTCCTCCGTGCAGCTGGTCGACCGCGTGGTCGAGGACCCCGGCGAGCACGCCGAGGCCGTCCTTCACTCCGCCCGGGGAGCCGGGCAGGTTGACGATCAGGGTGCGGCCCGCGACCCCGGCCAGGCCGCGGGAGAGCACTGCGGTGGGCACCTTCTCCTCCCCGGCGCGGCGGATCGCGTCCGCCAGGCCCGGGATCTCGTGGTCGAGCACGGCCCGGGTGACCTCGGGGGTGGCGTCGGTGGGGGAGATGCCGGTGCCCCCGGTGGTGACGACGACCGCGACCCCGTCGGCGACGGCCGTCCGCAGTGCCTGCCCGACCGGCTCGCCGTCCGGCACGACGACCGGGTCCGGGGTGTCGTAGCCGCGCTCGCGCAGCCAGGCGACGATCGGCGGCCCGCCGCGGTCGGTGTAGACGCCCGCCGCGGCCCGGTTGGACGCGGTGACGACCCGGGCGGTGCGCGCGGCGGTCATGCCCCGCGCTCCCACAGCCCGGTCTTGCCGCCCTCCTTGCGCTCGACGCGCACGGCGTCGAGCACGGCGGCCGGGTCCACGGCCTTGATCATGTCGTGCAGGGTGAGCCCGGCGACGGCGACCGCGGTCAGCGCCTCCATCTCCACCCCGGTGCGGTCGGTGGTGCGGACCTCGGCGCGGATGGCGACCCGGCCGGCGTCGCCGTCGGTGGCCGGGGTCAGGTCCAGCGTCACCCCGCTGATCGCGATCGGGTGGCAGAGCGGGACGAGGTCCGGGGTGCGCTTGGCGCCCATGATCCCGGCGATGCGGGCGGTGGCGAGCGCGTCGCCCTTGGGGAGGCCGTCGGTCTCCAGCAGGTGCACGACCTCGGCCGTGGTGTGCACGGTCCCGGTCGCGACGGCGGCGCGGCGGCCGGGCGGCTTGTCGGAGACGTCGACCATCCGGGCCGCCCCGGCGTCGTCGACGTGGCTGAGCGCGGGGCCGGGCCGGTTGTGCTCGGTGGTCACGACCCCGACAGTACGGGGGGCGCCGGTAGGGCGGCCCCCGCCACTCCGTGTATACGGGCCGGGGCCCCCGGATGGCCCAGTCGCTGTGATCTGTATCACGTTTGTGGACCGATCGCACTGTTTGCACGAACGTTTCTCGTTCGTGATCGGGGCTCGTCACCTGCGCAAACGCATTGCCCGAACATCATGTGTCCGGTACGTCCGACGCCACGCCGTGTCGCCGTCGACTTTCGCGTCGTCCTGACGTGACCTACCTTCGATCCCGGCTCGGCCGACTCCCCCATGCGGCCGGGCTCCGGTGCCGCAACGCTCCCTGTCCGGCGGTCCACCGGCCCCCGAGGTATCGGTGTGGGACAGGGCCGATCGACAGACGGATCGGTGGCCGCTCCCCCGGCCGCCGGAACGGGCACCCATTCCCCGGGTGCGGTTCGGGACGCGTCACGCGGGAGAGCCAGCCATGCCTCGTTACCGTGGGAAACACCGCAAACCGAGCACCGCCGGCCGCACGATCGCCCGGACCGCCGTCGCCGGTGCCGTCCTCGGCGCCCCGATGCTGGCGGTCGTGGGCACCGCGAACGCCGCCACCGACTCCACCTGGGACTCCCTCGCACACTGCGAGAGCACCGGGAACTGGGCCGCGAACACCGGCAACGGGTACTACGGCGGCCTGCAGTTCAGCCCGAGCACCTGGAAGGCCTATGGCGGCGGCGAGTACGCCACGTCGGCGCACCAGGCCACCCGGGCCCAGCAGATCGCCGTCGCCGAGAAGGTCCTGGCCGCCCAGGGCTGGAACGCCTGGCCGTCGTGCTCGTCCAAGACCGGCGCGTCCGGGTCCGCCACGCCGCGGACCCTGGAGACCGACTCCGGCACCCGGGCCCCGGAGCGTGTGAAGGCCAGCGCCCCCGCGGCGTCGTCCGGCGGCACCTACACGGTGAAGTCCGGCGACACGCTGGGACAGATCGCGGCCGCGCACGGCATCGCGAACTGGAAGGACCTGCTGTCCAAGAACCCGGGCCTCGGTGCCGGGCACCTGATCACCCCCGGCCAGGTCATCAACACCTGATCCCGGCACGACGACGCCCCGGTCCCTCCGCGAGGGACCGGGGCGCACGTGTGTCGGGGCCGGTGCGGTGGTTCAGGTACCGGCGAGGCGGCGCAGCTGCCCGGGGGTGTCGACGTCGTCCGGGACGGCGACGTCGCCGCACTCGACCAGCTCCACGTCGGAGCGGCCCGCCAGGTAGTCACGGGCGCCGGAGTCCCCGGAGGACAGCGCGACGACCCCGGACCAGTGGTCCCGGCCGAGCAGGACCGGGTGCCCGGGGACGCCGTCGAACGCGGCGCGCCGCAGCGACGACGGCCCGGCGCCGTCGACGACCCGGCGGATCGCCTCCGGCCCGATGCCCGGCAGGTCGACCAGGTGCACCAGCGCCGCGCCGGTGCCGGGCAGGTGGGTCAGCGACCCGAGCCCGCGCCGCAGCGACGCGCCCATGCCCTCGTCCCAGTCCTCGGCGACCACGACACCGACGTCACTGCCGTCGGTGCCGAGGCCGGCGCCGCGCAGCACGTCGGTGACGTCGTCGGCGCGGGCGCCGAGCACGACGGTGACCGGGCCGCACCCACCCGCCTGCAGCGCCTTCACCGCCCGCACCGCGAGCGGCTCACCGTGCAGTCGGACCAGCGCCTTCGGGGTGCCCATGCGGCGCCCGGCGCCGCCCGCGAGCAACAGGCCGGCGACCACGGTCAGCGGTTGATCTCGGTGACCGGGTGCTCGTAGGGCACGCTGGCGACCGGGAACTCGATGTCGCCGAACGGCGACATGTTTCCCTGGACGCTGCCCAGGAGCTCGGTGACCGGGTGGTCGCCCTCGTCGGAGTGCGGCCACTCCGGGTGGATCCGGTCCTGCTTCGCGGGCTTGGCGGCCATCGCGTCCTCCAGCGTCGTCGTCCGGTCCCGGGCGGGACCGCGGCAGTCTCCTGTGCCCAGTATCGCGGACGCGGGCGCGGCTGTCCGCCCCGGTGCGCCCGCGATCGTCCGACTACCCTGGCGATGATGCAGACGTCCCTGGTCGAGTGGTTGCGCGGGCAGGACGACGGGTTCCTCGCCGCGCTGCTGCGCGCGCGTCCGGACCTCGCCGTCCCGCCCCCCGGCGACCTCACCGTGCTCGCGACCCGCGCCTCGATCCGGGCGTCGGTGCAGCGCGCCTGCGAGGACCTGGGCACCGTCGCGCTGACCGTGCTGGACGCGCTGGTGCTGGCGTCGGCCTGGCGGACCCCGGCCGACGCGACGACGCCCGGCGCGGGCCTGCGCGGCTGGCTCGGCGCCGACGTCGACGCG
>NZ_WWFY01000022.1:0-556 GCF_009864975.1 Pseudonocardia sp. SID8383 | reverse complement strand
CCGACCCGGCGGTCGCCGCGCACGCGCGTGCCACCGTCGCGCTGCGCGCGGACCCGGACACCGGGTTCGACGCCGCCGTCGCAGAGGCGCGGCGGGTGGTGGCGCTGGGCCCCGGCCGCGGGACCATGGCCGGGTGCTGATCGGGGAGGTGGCGCGGCGCAGCGGGCTCAGCGCCCGGATGCTGCGCCACTACGACGCCGTCGGGCTGGTCCGGCCGACCGGGCGCACCGTCGGCGGCTACCGCGAGTACTCGCCCGCCGACGTCCGCAGGCTCCTCCATGTGGAGGGCCTGCGGACGCTCGGGCTGTCGCTGGCCCAGGTGGGGCGGGCGCTGGCGGACCCGGCGTTCACGCCGTCGGAGCTGGTCGCGGACCTGGTCCGGGCGACCGAGGACCGGTTGACGCGCGACCGGGAGCTGCTCGCGCGGCTGCGCACCGTCGACGCCGCGGAGCCGGGGAGCTGGGACGAGGTGCTCGACGTCGTCGGGCTGCTGCGGGCGCTGGCCTCCCCCGCGGCCGGGCGCCGTCAGCAGGCGGCGCTGGCCGCGACGGCCGAC
>NZ_WWFY01000203.1:0-206 GCF_009864975.1 Pseudonocardia sp. SID8383 | reverse complement strand
GAGACCCGACCCGAGGTGCAGCCCGACCCGCGCCGATCGGGCAGACTGCTCGGGCGCGTCCTCGCCGGGTTCACCGCCCCCAGCGACCCGGACCGCGTGGTGCTGGGCGGCCGGTTCGCCGCCGCCGGACCGGCGTTCGTCGCCGCCGTGACCGCCGAGCTGCACCGGCACGGCATCCCGGCGGACCGGGTCGTCCCGTCCGTGCT
>NZ_WWFY01000202.1:0-227 GCF_009864975.1 Pseudonocardia sp. SID8383 | reverse complement strand
CCTGCGGCACCAGCACGCTCCAGCTGGACAGCCCGAACAGCCGCACCGACAGCCCGATCGGCCACAGCGCACCCGGCGCCTTGTCGACGGTGATGCCACCGGCCGCGTCGGAGGCGCCGAAGAACCACGCCGACCAGCTCTGCCCGCCTGCCTGCGCGGCCGCCGCGTAGAACGCGTTGGCCCAGCCCGAGGCCGACAGCCCCCACAGGTACAGCGCGGCCGCCGCG
>NZ_WWFY01000201.1:0-247 GCF_009864975.1 Pseudonocardia sp. SID8383 | reverse complement strand
TCGCCGAGTCGCGGCTCGAGGCCGCCGGTCAGCGGCTGGTCCGCCAGCAGCGCGTCGAGATACATCGGCGTCTCGGGCACGCGCACGCGGTGGCGTTTGGTCGAGACGGTCGAATGTAGGTAGGTGAGCGTCTCGCCATCATCGAGCCAGGCGCACTCGGGCATGAAGCTCTCGACGAGCTGGAGCACGCGGTTGGTGCGATCGACGAAGCCGCGCAACGCCTCCCAGGCGTCAACGCCCTTATCGG
>NZ_WWFY01000200.1:0-258 GCF_009864975.1 Pseudonocardia sp. SID8383 | reverse complement strand
CCCGGCGGCCGCGGTCACCGGGGGCGCCGACGCCGACCTGCAGGACGGCGCCGTCGCGACCGACGGCCAGCGGCGCGAGGAGGTCGAGCTCGGCGATGTGGGGGGCACCGACCTGGTCGCCGGCGCGGATCGCGAGCTCGGCGAACACCGCGCCGGGCACGTCGACGCGGCCGTCGGTCCGTTCCGGCCCGAGCCACGGCTGGGTACGGGGGGAGAGCCGTCCGGTGAGGACGGTGCGGTCGGCGTCGGCGAGGACGA
>NZ_WWFY01000199.1:0-949 GCF_009864975.1 Pseudonocardia sp. SID8383 | reverse complement strand
GGTCGTGGCCGCACCGCGTTCCTGTTCACCGGACAGGGCAGCCAGCGGGCCGGGGCGGGCGCCGAGCTGTACGCCCGGTACCCGGTGTTCGCCGACGCCCTCGACGACGTCGCGGCCCGGCTGGACACCGACGCCGGCGGCCCGCCGCTGCGCGAGGTCCTGTTCGCCGAGCCCGGCTCCGACGAGGCCGCCCTGCTGGAGCGCACCGGGCACGCCCAGCCCGCGCTGTTCGCGCTCGAGGTCGCGCTGTTCCGGCTCCTCGAGTCGTGGGGCGTCGTCCCCGACCTGCTCGCCGGGCACTCGGTCGGCGAGATCGCCGCCGCGCACGTCGCGGGCGTCCTGTCCCTCGACGACGCCTGCACCCTGGTGGCCGCCCGCGGCCGGCTCATGGAGGCGCTGCCCGCAGGGGGCGCGATGGTCGCCGTCGAGGCGGCCGAGGACGAGGTGGCGCCGCTGCTCACCGACGGCGTCGGCATCGCCGCGGTGAACGGCCCGGCCGCGGTCGTCGTCTCCGGCGACGTCGACGAGGTCGACGCGGTCGCCGCCCGGCTCGCCGCGCAGGGCCGGCGCACCCACCGGCTGCGGGTCTCCCACGCGTTCCACTCGCCGCTGATGGAGCCGATGCTCGACGAGTTCCGCGCCGTGGTCTCGGGGCTGGACTACGCGGCACCGGCGATCCCGATCGTCTCCACCGTCACCGGCACCCTGGCCACCGCCGACCGGCTCACCGACCCCGGCTACTGGGTCGAGCACGTCCGGGCCACCGTACGTTTCGCCGACGGGGTCGCCACCCTGGCCGGGCAGCACGACGTGCGCACCTTCGTCGAGCTCGGACCGGACGGCGTACTGTCCGCGGCCGCGCGCGACACCGTCGGCGACGAGCCGGGCACCGCGCTGCTCGCGCTGCTGCGCAAGGACCGCCCCGAGGTGCGCACGGTGCTCGCCGCGG
>NZ_WWFY01000198.1:0-408 GCF_009864975.1 Pseudonocardia sp. SID8383 | reverse complement strand
CGGGCTGGGCGGCACCGGACTGGCCGGTGCCGGGCCGCTCGCCCGCGGCGGGCTTCGCGGAGCGGTCGTCGGACGACCCGGCCTCGCCGGACGGTCCGCCGGGCTTCTGCCCCGGACCGGGGGCCGGCCGGATCTCGTGGCGGGCCTTGTCCCCGGTGGCCGGGGCCTTCCCGACCTCGGCGCGCAGCTCGTCGCGACGCCGGGTCAGCTCCCCGACCTCGGTGCGGAGCTTGTCGCCCTGTTCACGGGCCCGGTCGGCGTCCGCGCGGGCGCGGTCGACCTGCTTGCGGGCCTCGGTGACGACACGCTCGGCGTCGGCACGGGCCTTGCTGCGGATCTCCTCCGCCTCCTCCTCCGCCTTCTGCAGGATCGCCTGCATGCGGTCGGAGAAGTTGTCGACGGCACCGT
>NZ_WWFY01000197.1:0-452 GCF_009864975.1 Pseudonocardia sp. SID8383 | reverse complement strand
GGCCGCCCGGAACTGGGCGCCGTTCACCGTCACCGAGCGGGCCCGCGGCGAGGCGTTCCTGCGCGCGGGCGCGGCGACCCCGCCACCCCGGTCGACGGTGCTGCTGCCCGGCGGGGCCGAGCTCGCCGCGGAACCCGCGTCGGGGGAGGAGACCGCCGAGCTCGACGTGCTGCTGCGGACCTGCCTGGCCGGGGCACCGGCCGTGGACTGGACGGCCGCCGACCTCGTGGGGCTGCTGGCGCCCGTCGCCGGACCGGCACTGCTGCTGCGCACTGCCGCCGGCGACCTGGTCGGGGTAGCCGCCCTGCTCGGCACCGACACCGGCGTGCCCGAGCCCGTCGTGGTGCTCCACCCGTGTCTGCGCGGGACGGGCGTCGGCCGGTGGCTGCGCGGTCGGCTGGGCTCCGGGGTCGCCGCCTAACCTGCGGGGGTGCCCGACCACGCCCCGCATG
>NZ_WWFY01000196.1:0-514 GCF_009864975.1 Pseudonocardia sp. SID8383 | reverse complement strand
GACCTCGGCCGCGTCGACCCGGTCCTCCAGCACGCCCACCCAGTGCGGGGCCGCCGTCGCCATGGCGTGGGCGAAGCGGCTGCCGCAGGCGGCGCTCTGCAGCTCGTCGGAGCGGGCGCGGGCGGCCTCGACGTCGTCGGTGAGCACCGCGGCCTGCA
Source organism: Pseudonocardia sp. SID8383 (assembly GCF_009864975.1). Lineage (NCBI taxonomy): Bacteria > Bacillati > Actinomycetota > Actinomycetes > Pseudonocardiales > Pseudonocardiaceae > Pseudonocardia > Pseudonocardia sp. SID8383. The sequence goes on along the minus strand of NZ_WWFY01000196.1, from coordinate 356 downwards.
GCCGCGCCCAGTGCAGCGGGGCGGCCCACAGCGCGGGCCGGCCGAGCCGGTCGAGCAGCGCGTCGGCCTCGGCGAGGTGCGGGGCCACCCAGCTCTCCTCCCGCAGCCGCGACGCCGCGGTCACCAGCTCCCCGAGCGGCTGCAGCACGTAGAGGTCGACCGGGTGCCGGACGATCGCCTGCCGCGCCCGCGTCCAGGACCGCATCAGGGCCCCGAGGTCGGACTGGCGGCGGGCGATCGCGACCTGCAGCGCGGCGGCGAGGAACTCGTCACGCGGTTCGAGGGGGTCGTCGCCCGCGTCGACAGCGGCGAGCCGCTCCGACGCCGGGCCGGTCGCGCCGCGCAGCAGCGCGATC
>NZ_WWFY01000195.1:0-840 GCF_009864975.1 Pseudonocardia sp. SID8383 | reverse complement strand
CGCCGGTGGCGGTCGGCGGGGCGGTGCCGCCGCTGCCCACCACCACGCTCCGTCCGGCGGCGGCCCCGCTGCCGCCGTCGGAGCCGGTGCGGGTGCGGGCGCCCTCGATCGGGCTCGACAGCGGGCTCGTCCCGCTCGGCCTGACCGGCCGCGGAACCCTCGAGGTGCCGCCCGACGGCGCCGACACCGGCTGGTACACCGGCGCCCCCGCCCCGGGCGCCCGGGGACCGGCGGTGCTCGCGGCGCACGTCGACTGGGACCACGAGCCGGGCCCGTTCCACCGGCTGCACGCACTGGCCCCCGGTGACCTGGTGTCGGTCGACCGCGCCGACGGCACCACCGCGACCTTCGAGGTCCAGGCGGTGCGCCGCTACGCCAAGGACCGCTTCCCCACCGCGGCCGTCTACGGCGACCTGCCCGGCGCGGGCCTGCGGATGATCACCTGCGGTGGGACGTTCGACCGGGGTGTGCGCAGCTACACCGACAACGTCGTGGTGCTCGCCTCGCTGGTCGACCCGGGCCGCGGCCCGGTGTAGACGCCGGTCGGCCGGAACCGCAGACCGGGTTCGGCGTACTCCTCCAGGGCGTGCGCCACCCAGCCGACCGTCCGGGCGCAGGCGAACAGCAGCTCGCCGGCGTCGGGGCGCAGGTCGTGGGCGTGCATCAGCGCGGCGAGCGCGAGGTCGACGTTCGCGGCGGGGCCGTCGCCGCCGCGGTCCATCCCCGCGACGACGGCGTCGACGCAGGCCACGACGTCGTCCGCGGCCGGGTCGGCGCGCAGCCGGTCGAGCAGCACCGTGGCCCGCGGGTCGGTGCCCCGGTAGACCGAGTGGCCGAAGC
>NZ_WWFY01000021.1:0-572 GCF_009864975.1 Pseudonocardia sp. SID8383 | reverse complement strand
CGCTCCTGCTCCAGGCGGGCGCGGACCAGGCCGAGCACCCGGGCGGTGAGCGTGTGGGCCGCTGCGGCGGCGTCCTCGCCGCCGGGGTCCGCGGGCGCGGCGACGGGCAGCAGCACCGGTCCGGCGGGCGTTCCGGCCGGCAGGTCGTCGTGGTGCTCGACGGTCGCGCCGAGCTCGGCCAGTGCGCCGGTCAGGTCGAACGGATCGTCCCCGACCAGGACGGCCGTGGTGGCGTCGGGGAGCGGTCCGGCATCGGGGACGGGGGTCCAGTCGAGGCCGAACAGGGCGTCCCGGACACCGGGGGCGACGTCGTCGGGAGTACCGACCGGCCGCATCTCCAGCGCCCGGACCTCGGCGACGGGTGCGCCGCCGGTGTCGGTCGCGGAGACGGTGAGGGTGCCGTCGGGGTCGCGGCGCAGCCGGGCCCGCAGCGCGGACGCACCGGCGGCGGCCAGCGAGACACCGCTCCAGGCGAACGGGACGCCCGCGGCGGTGGTGCCGGCCGTGTCCCCGCCCCGGTCCTCGGCCAGCCATGCCGACTGCAGGGCGGCGTCGAGCAGGGCGGGGTGCAG
>NZ_WWFY01000194.1:0-669 GCF_009864975.1 Pseudonocardia sp. SID8383 | reverse complement strand
CGGTGAGGTCGACGTCCGGCTGCGGCTCACCCTGGCCCACCCCGGGTCGGTGCGGGCCGCCGTCGCCGACGTCCGGGAGCGGATCGACGCCGACCTGCGTCGCACCACCGGGCACCGGCTGCGCGGCCTGACCGTCGAGGTCGAGGCCCTCCGGCCGGAGGACGCCCGGCCGCGCCCGGACGCCCCGCGCGTGCAGTAGAACCGTCGGATCCTGAACGAGTCGGAAGAAGGAGGCCGGGCCCCGTGCGTGTCCTGCTCCGCGTTCTCGCGCCGCTGCTGAGCCTGGTGGTGGCCGCGATCGGCGCGCTCGTCGTCGTCGAGGTGGTGGCCGCCTGGGTCGGCCGGGTCTCCGGCGCCGGGCTGCTCGTCCCCTGGCGGGACTGGCGCACCACCGTCCAGAACACCCTGTGGACCGCCCAGCCGGTGCTCTGGATCGCCGTCGGGGTGATCGTCGTCGGGGCCGTGCTGCTGCTCGTCGGGCTGCTCGCCCGCCGCCACGACGTCGCCCTCGACGCGCCGTCGCCCGGGCTCACCGTCGCCACCGCGCCGCGGGTGCTGGCCCGGCTGGTCGGCACCCGGGTCCGGGCCGCGGACCCGGTGACCGCCGCGTCGGTGACCGCATCGGCCCGGTCGGTCGTGGTGAACGCCCGCGGCCGCGGCGACACCGAC
>NZ_WWFY01000193.1:0-849 GCF_009864975.1 Pseudonocardia sp. SID8383 | reverse complement strand
GCCCGCGCCGCCGGCGAGCTGCTGGGCGCCGTCGAGGAGCGTCCGCTGCCCGGTCGCCAGTTCACCGGCGCCGGACGCCAGCCGGGCGGCCCCGTCGTGGGCGGTGGCCGCGCCGTCGGCGAGCTTCCCGGCGCCGTCCGCGGCCTCCTGGGTCCTGGTGTGGATCGTGGAGAAGCCGGTGAGGAACCGGTCCGCGGCCTGCGTCCCGACCTCCTTGGCGACCGACTCGCGGACCCGGGTGGTGAGGGTGTCGGCGATCGTGCGGGCCAGGTAGTTGTTGGCGTCGTTGGTGGTGAGCACGAGGATCCCCTGGCGCGGGGTGAACTCGCCGGAGGACTGCAGGGCCGCGGTGAAGTCGCGCGGGATCGTCACGGCGAAGGTGTAGACGTTGTCGCGGACACCGCGGTCGGCCTCGGCGGCCGAGACCCGGTGGAAGTCGAACGAGCCGGAGTCGGTCAGCTCCGTCGCGACGTCCTGGCCGACGTTCTGCGCCTTCCCCTCGGCGTCGGTGCCGCCCGCGTCGTCGACGACGAGCGCGGCGGGCACCTGGTCCAGGCGGGAGTAGGGGTCGCCGTTGGCGTAGAGGTAGAAGCCCGCGTAGAGCATCGGGATCATCAGCAGCGCGAGCACGGCCAGGACCGGCAGCCGCCCGGCGGTGATCCGCCGCAGCTCGCTGATCGCCATCCTGATCGCGCTCATGAGGTCCGCTCCGTGCTCTCGTCGCCGTCGGTGGCCCCGGGGGTGAGGTCGGCCCCGGGCAGGACCGCCGTGCCCGCGTCCCGCGGGGGCTCCCCGGTGCCGGGCGGCGGAGCGTCCGCGGTCCCGGCGGGGCGGCGGCGCAGCAGCCGC
>NZ_WWFY01000192.1:0-971 GCF_009864975.1 Pseudonocardia sp. SID8383 | reverse complement strand
ACGTCGCCGAGCCCGGTGACGGCGAGCCCGTCGCCGCGCCCGGACGCGGTCGCGAAGCTCGCGACGGCGTCGCCGCGGCGGGTCTCGCGGACCTCGTCGGCGGCGGCGCGCACGGTGTCGTCGACCTGCTCGGGCACCGTGCCGCCGGTGTTCTCGATCTCGGCCATGATCCCGGCCGAGGCCGGGGGCAGCTCGTCGCGCAGGCGGGCCCGGGACTCCGCGTCCCCGGCGACGACGAGCAGGCCCGCGTTGCCGGCCCGGACGGACTTCTCCACCTGCTCGGCGACGGCCTGGGCGTTGCGCTTCCAGGTCTCCTCGACCCGGGCGTCCGCGGTGCCCTCTCCGGGGCCCGCGGTGCTCGCCTTGTGGACCGGGCCGCCCGAGTCGGTCGACACCTCGGAGACCGTGCCGTCCACACCGCGGACCCGGCCACCGGTCCGGTCGACCGCGACGACGACGGTCGCCACGTCCTCCCCCACGGCGCCGAGCACGCCCAGCAGGTCCGGGACCGCACCCCAGGCCGCGGTCCCGCGCTCGGGCGGGAACTCGGTGTGCCGGTCGAGCAGGACCCGCGCGGCGTCGGCGACGAGGACCCGCCCGGCCGTGCCGTCGGGGGCGTCGGCGGCGGTCACGGCCTCGTCGAGCACGGCGAGCGCCGACTCGTCGGCACCGTCGTCGGCCAGGCGCTCCCGCAGCTCGCGCCAGCGCAGGCGGTACTGCTCGGTGGCGTCGGCGGTGTCGTGCGTGGCATCGAGCACGACGGTCGCGAAGGGACCGTCGCTGTCGTTCAGGGTTCGGATCCAGTCGGTACGCATCCCCCCGCACCTTCCCGGCACACACGGCGGCAAACCTGGCGCGGCGGCTCAGGTGGACCAGGCTCCCGCGGCGTCGGCGAGGGCGTCGACGACCTCACCCGGCAGCGGCCCGGCACCCCGGGCGGCGGCCGAGAGCGCCCCGGTCACCCGGCCGTC
>NZ_WWFY01000191.1:0-1410 GCF_009864975.1 Pseudonocardia sp. SID8383 | reverse complement strand
GCGGGCCGACCGGCAGCTCGGTGAACGCCGCGTCGTGGCCCAGCGCGGTGACCCGGCCGTCGGCGTCGGTGCGCACGGTCAGCAGCCGCTGGCCGCCGACCTCCCGCCACAGCCCGGGCCGGACCTCGGCGTAGGCGGCCGGACGGACGTCGTTCGGGGCGGGGGAGACCAGCAGCGTGCCGTCCGGACGGGCCGCCACCCGCATCTGCCCCATCAGGTTCATCGCGCCCATGAAGGTGCTCGCCGACCGGCGCGCCGACTCGTAGGTGCCCGCGATCGCGGCGGCCCGGGCCGGGGTGCCGGCGTCCGGGGCGGGCGCCGGGCCCGCCGTGCCGGGCAGGTAGCGGTCGGTGAACCCCTCGGTCACCGCGCGCCGCAGCTCCAGCGTGTCCGCGCCGCCACGCCCGCTGCTGTTCGTCGTGACGAACACGCCGATCCGCTCGGCCGGATACAACTGCAGGTGCGAGTGGAACCACTGGGTGTCGCCGCCGTGGCCGAGGACGAGGTGGCCGTTGCGGCTCTCGTCGAACAGGCCGGGTGCCATCCGCGGCCCGTCGGCGAGCGCGCCGAGGGTGTCCGGGCCCAGCGCCGGACGCTGCATCAGCGCCCACGCGGCGGGGGAGAGCAGTGGGGTCGAACCGGGCGCGCCGAGCAGGGCCGAGGCGAACCGGCCCATGTCGGTGGCCGACGCGCTGAGCGACCCGGCCGGGGCCGGGCTGACGAACTCGAACGGTGCCGGCGGGGCGTCGACGCTGGTGTAGCCCTCCGACATCGCCCCGGCGGCGGCCGCGGGCAGCGGCTGGTCGAAGGTCGCGGTCGTCATGCCGGCACGGTCGAGCACCTCGCGCTGCACGTAGCGCTCGAAGGGCTCCCCGGTGACCCGCTCGACGACGTACCCGGCCAGGCCGTAGCCGTAGTTGGAGTACGACGGCACGGTGCCGGGGGTGCCGACCTGCTCGGGTGGGTCGGTGGCGAGGAACTCCCGCAGCGACGGGCCGCCCGGCGCGGCGCGGATGAGGCCGCGGATCTGCTCCTCGAAGCCCGCGGTGTGGCTCAGCAGGTTCCGCAGGGTCACCGGGCCTCGGGGCATCGGCACGTCGATGTCGAGGTAGCGGCGGACGTCGGCGTCGAGGTCGACCAGGCCGCGGTCGGCGAGCTGCAGCACGGCGACCGCGGTGGCCACCTTCGACACCGACCCGACCCGGAACAGCGTCCGGTCGGGGTCGACGGGTCTGCCCGGCCCGGCCGAGCCGTAGCCGCGGGTGGCGAGGACCTGCCCGTCGCGGACGACGGTGACCGCGGCCCCGGCGATCCCGGTCCGGTCGAGCGCGGCGGGGACGAGGCCGTCCAGCCAGGCGCCGACGTCGGCGGGGCCGAGCGGAGCGGTCGGGACGGCCGCCCGCGGGGCCG
>NZ_WWFY01000190.1:0-2484 GCF_009864975.1 Pseudonocardia sp. SID8383 | reverse complement strand
TCCCGGTCCCGCACGACGGGCACCGCCCGCACCGGGTCGGCCACCGGGTCGGCACCGACCGGTTCCGCGCGCCGCGACACGGCCCGCACCGGGTCCACCGGCCGTACCGGGTCCACCGGCACCGGGGTCTCGCGCACCGGATCCGTCGCACGGTCGGCCGGGACCGCGCGGTCCGGCTCCTCGCGCGCCGGGTCCTCACGCACCGACCCGTCCCGCTCCGAGCCCTCCCGCGGATCGACACGCGGCGCGACCGGCCGGACACGCCGCGACACCCGCTGACGGCCGTCCGGCGCAGCCACGGTCGTCCGGACGCATCCGCCCAGGTGGACGGCCGGAACGTACCCCGCAGACCGCCCGGGTGGCGACGGATCGGACAATGGGAGCAACCCACTGCACTCCCGAGCGTCTTCCCATCGGGGGGCACGGCGTGACCCCGCCGCTCCCCGACGCACGACGGAACCACTGGAGAGCCATTGTCGACCACCCGCAGCCCCCGCAGGACGCGACCCGCGATCGTCGTCGCGCTGGTCGCCGCGACCGTCGCGCTGATCGGCGTCGGCACCGCGGTCGCCGGGACCCCGGCCGCGCAGGCCTTCCGGGACCAGCCGCTCGTCGCGGGCACCCCGTGCACCGTCACGGCCCGGGCCTGCGTCGATCTCGACACCCAGCGCTCCTGGCTGTTCACCGACGGGAAGATCACCCACGGGCCCGTCCCGGTCGCCATCGGCGGCCCGGGCAAGGAGACCCCGGTCGGCCACTCCCTGCGGGTCTACCGCAAGGAGCAGCTGCACAAGAGCGGCGAGTACACGATGACCAACGGCGAGCCCGCCCCGATGCCGTGGGCGGTGTTCTTCCAGGACGGCGGCATCGCCTTCCACGAGGGCCGCACCGACACCCCGTCGGCGGGCTGCGTCCGGCTCACCCCGGAGAACGCGAAGCTCTGGTTCGACACCCTGCAGATCGGCGACCAGGTGCAGGTCGTGTCGGCGAAGCAGGTCCAGGCGGACCGCGCCGCGGGCTGACCCCCCGCCCCGTACACACGTGAGGCCCCGGACCGAGTCGGTCCGGGGCCTCCGTCGTGTGTGCCGCGGTCAGTTCACCGGGGTCAGGCCCAGCGACCGGCCGCGCGGCGGGCGCAGCTCGCGGGGCAGCGAGAAGGTCAGCGTCTCCTCGGCGGTGTCGACCTCCTCGACCGAGCCGAAGCCGCGCTCGGCGAGGTACTCGACGACACCCTGCACCAGGATCTCCGGGACCGACGCACCGCTGGTGATCCCGACCGTCGTGACGCCGTCGAGCCAGGACTCGTCGATCTCGCGGGCGTAGTCGATCAGGTACGAGGCACCGGCCCCGGCGCCCAGTGCGACCTCGACCAGACGCACCGAGTTCGACGAGTTCCGCGACCCGACGACCAGCACCAGGTCGCAGCGCGGCGCCATCGTCTTCACCGCGACCTGGCGGTTCTGCGTGGCGTAGCAGATGTCGTCCGACGGCGGGTTCTGCAGCTTCGGGAACCGCTCGCGCAGCGCACGGACGGTGTCCATCGTCTCGTCGACGCTCAGCGTGGTCTGCGACAGCCACACGACCCGCTCCGGGTCGCGGACGGTCACGGAGTCGACGTCGGCGGCGGACTCGACGAGCTGGATGTGCTCGGGCGCCTCACCGGAGGTCCCCTCGACCTCCTCGTGCCCGGCGTGCCCGACGAGCAGGATGTCGTAGTCCTCGCGGGCGAACCGCTTCGCCTCCTGGTGGACCTTGGTCACCAGCGGGCAGGTCGCGTCGATGGTCTGCAGGCTCCGGCCCGCGGCCTCGTCGCGGACCGCGGGCGAGACGCCGTGCGCGGAGAACACCACGTGCGCGCCCTCCGGAACCTCCGACGCCTCGTCGACGAAGATCGCACCGCGCTCGCGCAGCGTCTCCACCACGTGCTTGTTGTGCACGATCTCCTTGCGGACGTACACGGGGGCGCCGTACTGGTCGAGCGCCTGCTCCACCGCCTCGACGGCACGGTCGACGCCCGCGCAGTAGCCGCGGGGCTTGGCGAGCAGGACCTGCTTGGCAGAACCGGACATGGCTCCCAGGGTACGGACCGGCCCGGGAGCGGGCAGCCGTACGTGACCGGCCCGACCGGCGCCCGGTGCGCCCGGCGCGACAGGCGGCCACGGATCAGGGGACAATGGCGTGCATGTCTCCGCTGCCGTTCCCCGTGCGGATCGCCGCCGGCCTCGTCGTGACCGCCGTCGAGCAGGCCCGAGAGCTGCCGCGGCACGCCGTCGAGCTGCCGGTGACCGCGGTCAGCCAGGCGCTGCAGGTGTCCATGCGGCTCCAGCAGCGGATCACCGAGCTGGCCATCAAGGGCGACCGCGCGCTGGGCACCCTGCGTCCCGCCGACGACCTCCCCAGCTGGGCGACCTTCGACGACGATCTGGCCGACGGCGCCGACCTGTCGCTGCCCGACCCGGAGCCGATCGCCCCGCCGCTGCCGCC
>NZ_WWFY01000189.1:0-1689 GCF_009864975.1 Pseudonocardia sp. SID8383 | reverse complement strand
ACGGCCGTGGTCGGCGAGTCCGGGCCGGGCGGCGTGACGAACTGGGTCCGCTCGCTCGCGCTCTCCTCCGCGACGCGGGTCCGCGCGACGGCGGGCTCCTCGCCGCGGTGGCCGCGGGTGGACGGGTCGGGGCCGCCCGTCCGGCGGGTCTCCGACGTCACGACTTCACCTCCGGTGTGCTCCGGCGGTTCCACGCCGGGACGAATCTGAGTGCCAGTGCGCAGAGGATCTGCGCGCCGACGTAGCCGAGGACGACCGGCAGCATGGTCATGCTGACCGATGCGGTTCCGGGGTCCGGCAGCGGGACCAGACCGGCGAAGACCACGACCAGGCCGGTGTTGAGCAGCTGGATCTTCGCGTAGCCCATTCCGTCGCCGTCGGCCTGGCGGCGGGCGAGCTCGAACACGACGATCAGCCGGAAGAACAGGCCGCCCATGAGCACGGCCAGCGCCGGGGCGCCGGGCGCGTAGCCCTCACCGAGCAGCGACAGCACCGGGTAGCCCAGTGCCGCCCCGAGCCCGAGCGCGGGGACGAACAGCAGGAGCATCCGGCGCCGGGCGACGCGGGCGAACTCCTCGGCGCGGTGCGGCTCCCGGGCGGTCTGCACGGTCAGCGAGTTGGTGAAGAACGTCGCGGCCAGGTCGATGACGGTCACCGCCTGCCAGCAGATGAAGAAGACCGCGCCGATCTCGTTGCCCATCCGGAAGTTCGCGAACAGCGGGACCTGGTTGTAGAGCAGCGCGTTGCCGCACTGCGCCAGCGCGGTCGGCGCCAGGAACGCGATCATCTCCGGGCGCGACGGCAGCGTGCCCGGCCCACCGGCGCGGGCGAAGCGCCGCACCATGAACCAGAGCAGCACGGTGCCCGCGGCGATCCATAGCACGACCGGGATCGCCCAGGACAGCACCAGTGCCTCGGAGGCGAGCGTGCTGCCCAGTGCCAGCAGCAGCACGATCCGGGTCACGGCGAAGGTGCCGTTGCGCCACACCGCCACCCACGGCCGCCCGATGGCGACCATGACGAAGTCGTGGACGACGAACACGCACCAGCCGGCGCAGGTCAGGACCAGGACGACCAGGCCCCAGCCGAACGATCCGCCACCCGCGGCCTCCGCGACCCGGGGCACGAGCGTGCCGTAGATCAGGCCGATCAGCCCGGACAGCGGCATGATCAGCAGCAGCGAGCCGAAGGTGAGCCGGACCGACCTGCGGCCGGCCCCGGGGAGCCAGCGCAGCAACGCCAGCCCCAGGTTCAGCTGGGCGACGCCGCCGATCAGCTGGAAGGCCGACACGAACTCCGAGGCCCGGCCGACCTCGGCCTGGGGCATGAGCCGGGTCGCGATCAGCACGCCGAGCAACCCGGCGACCGAGCCGAAGCCCGAGCACAGGGTCAGGGCGATGCCGTCGCCGATGCCGCCGTTGCGGTCCGGGACCTGCTCGCCGTCGTCACCGCCGTCGCCACCGCCCGGTCCGGGTGGTCGGGTGGGCGGCGGGGTCGGCGGGTTCTCGCCGGGCCCGCGCAACCCGACCAGCGGCGGGAGGTACTCGGTGTGCTGCTCGGCGTTGCGGCGCGAGTGCGCCCGGGCGTGGGCGGTGGCGAGACGCTGGGTCGGGGCGTCCGGATCGACGCCCGCCGCCTGCGGTCCGGGGACGGGGCCGGGACCGGCCGTACCCGCGGCGGGGCGGGGAC
>NZ_WWFY01000188.1:0-1962 GCF_009864975.1 Pseudonocardia sp. SID8383 | reverse complement strand
CGCCGCCGCGGTGCCGGTCGTCGCCGGCGCGCCGCTCGGGGCGGTCGGACCGGTCGGGCCGGTCGCGGTCGGGTCGGGGGTCCTGCTCGCTCACGTGGTCTCCTCGGCGGGGTCCGCCGTGGCCGGGGGCCGGCCGTCGTCCGGGATGTCGGGAAGTCGGTGTGGTGTCGGGAGGTCGGTGCGCCGGACCGCGGCGGGTGGCGGCGGGTCAGCCCAGGTACTCGACGCCGTCGATCCGGGCGCCGCGGGCCCAGTCCGGTGCGGGCATGAACCGCTTGCCCTTCGGCTTCACCTCGCCCAGCTCGACGGGGACGGTCGCGGTCCCGGCCAGCACCCGGCGGCGCTCGACCCGCAGCTCCCCCGGCGCGAGCTCGACCTCACCGGTGCGCAACGGGCGGACCGGGCCGAGCCCGAGGCGGTCGTCGCGGAACCCGCACCACGCGCCGGGCTCGGGGGTGACCGAGCGGATCAGCCGGTCCAGCGCGGCGGCCGGGGTGGTGAAGTCGGCGCGGGCGTCGGCGGTCGTGACCTTCGGCGCGAGCGAGACCCCCTCGGCGGGCTGCGGGACGGCGGTCAGCGTGCCGTCGGCGATGCCGTCCAGGGTCGCGGCGAGCAACCGGGCACCGGACTCGGCGAGCCTGCCCAGCAGGTCGCCCGCGGTGTCGGTCGCGCCGACGGTCTCGGTGACCAGGCCGTAGGTGGGCCCGGTGTCCATGCCCTCCTCGAGCCGGAACGTGGTGGCGCCGGTGACGTCGTCGCCGTGCCGGATCGCGGACTGCACCGGGGCCGCGCCGCGCCAGGCGGGCAGCAGCGAGAAGTGCAGGTTGACCCAGCCGTGGACGGGCACGTCCAGCACCGGGCGGGGCAGCAGCGCCCCGTAGGCGACGACCGGTGCGCAGTCCGGGGCGAGCGCGCGCAGGGTGTCGAGGAACTCCGGGCCCGACGGCTTCGCGGGGGTCAGCACGGGGATCCCCGCCGCGTCGGCGAGCTCGCCGACCGGGGAGCGGGTGAGCCTGCGGCCGCGCCCGGCGGGGGCGTCCGGGCGGGTCAGCACCGCGACGACCTCGTGGCCGGGGTGCTCCAGCAGCGCCCGCAGCGACGGCACCGCCGGGTCGGGGGTGCCGGCGAACAGCAGCCTCATCGGGCCTTGCCGAACATGGGGTGCGGGCTCGCCTTGACGACCGGCTCGGGCTCGCCGAACCAGGCGGCCTCCCGGATCTCGCGCATCGCCAGCTTGCGGGTCTCGGCGTCGAGCCGGTCGACGAACAGCACGCCGTCGAGGTGGTCGGTCTCGTGCTGGATGGCCCGCGCCAGCAGCTCGGAGCCCTCGACCACCTGCGGCTCACCGTGCATGTCCCAGCCCCGCGCGACGACGTGCAGCTTGCGCCGGCAGTCCCAGCCGAGCCCGGGGATGGACAGGCAGCCCTCCATGCCGAACTGCTCGTCCTCACCGACGGCCTCCCAGGTCGGGTTGACCAGGTGCCCGGAGAAACCGTCGCAGTCGTAGACGAACACCCGCTTGCCGACGCCGATCTGCGGCGCGGCCAGACCGGCACCGCCCTCGTCGTGCATGGTGTCGGTCAGGTCGCTGACGAGCTTGCGCAGCTCCGCGTCGAAGTCGGTGACCTCGGTGGCGCGGGTGCGCAGGACCGGGTCGCCGAACAGCCGGACGGGCTGGATGGGCACGGGCTTCCCCTCACGGCGGACGAGTGCGGTGGTCAGCGCTCCATTGTGCCACTGCGGCACCGCCGGTCCCGTCCGGTGTCACGGCGGTGACGCGGCGCACCGCTCAGTCGATCTCGTCGGGGTCGAGCCGGACCCGGACGGTCTCGGGGGCCTTGCGGGCGGTGCGCAGGGCCTGCGCGTCGTGCAGGGCACGGGCCAGGTCGCGACCGGCGCGGCGCGGGACCCGCAGCAGCGCGCGCTCGCGGACCTCGTCGGCGGTGCCGTGACCGGCGCCGG
>NZ_WWFY01000187.1:0-1972 GCF_009864975.1 Pseudonocardia sp. SID8383 | reverse complement strand
CGCGGCGTCGGCGGCGCGTTCCAGCTCCGCCGCGCCGGCGCTGCCGGCCTCGGCGGTCGCCTCGTCGAGGATCACCACCGGCGGGTCGGCCAGCACCAGCCGGGCCAGCGCGAGCTGCTGGGACTGCACCACGGTCAGCGCGTGCCCGGTGTCCCCGACGACGGTCTCCAGCCCGTCGGGCAGCCGGTCCACCCAGGGCGCCGCGCCGACCGTGGCCAGGGCGGCGCGCAGGTCGTCGTCGGTGGCGTCCGGGCGGGCCAGGCGCAGGTCCTCCGCGAGCGGCCCGGCGAACACGTGCACCTCCTGGGTCACCAGGACCACCGGCGGCCGCCCGCCGCGCTGGTCGATGCGTTCCAGCGGCACGCCGCCGATCTCGACCGATCCGGCGTCCGGGGTGTGCATCCCGGCGACGAGCTTGGCCAGCGTGGACTTGCCCGCCCCGCTGGTCCCGACCAGTGCGACCCGGGCGCCGGGCGCCAGGTCGAGGTCCACCCCGGACAGTGCCGGGTGGCCGTCGACGTAGGAGTGGGTCAGGCCGCGCACCCGCACCCGCGCGTCGGCGGGCACCGCCGGGTCCGCGGGCGTGGCGGGCGGGTCGATCTCGGCGACGCCGACGATGCGCCGCAACCCGGCGACCGCGGACTGGGCGGCGTCGAGCTGGAACAGCATGATGTTGATCGGCGTGAACAGGTTGATGAAGTACAGCGCCGCCGCGCTCGCCGTACCGATCGTCGTGCTGCCGCTGCCGACCAGCACGAACCCGGCGACCAGCACGCCGCTCAGACCGAGGACCTCACCGGCGTTGAGCCGGCCGAAGAAGCGGGTCTGCAGCACCACGAGCCGCTGCCCGATCCCGGCGACGGCCTCGGCGCGGGCACGGACCCGGTCCAGGTGGTCGTCGGTGAGGCGGAACGCGCGCACCGTGCTCACCCCGGCCGCGGTGTCGAGCAGTTGCTGCTGCTGGGCCCCGCCCGCGATGCGCTCGTCGTCGTAGAGCGGGCCGGAGTGACGCAGGAACCAGCGGGCGGTGACCACCTGGATCGGCACCGCCAGCAGCGCGCCGAGCAGGAACCGCCAGTCCAGCGCGGCGAGCGCGACCAGGGTCAGGCCGATGATCAGTGCGGCCCTGGCGAACTCGGGCAGCGCCTCGCGCACCGCCTCGCCGACGACCTTGACGTCGTCGGTGACGCGCGCGGTGAGGTCACCGGACCCGGCCTGCTCCAGGGTGTCCAGCGGCAGGTCCAGCGCGCGGGCGACGAAGCGCTCCCGCAGCCGGGCCAGCATCGTCTCCCCGACCCGGGCGATCAGCGCGATCCCGGCGAAGGCGAGCACACCCTGGACGACCGCGACCCCGGCCAGCGCGGCGACCGGCGCGGTCAGCGCCGACGGCGCCGCCCCGCGGGCGGCGAGGTCGACGATCCGGCCCAGCAGCGGTGCCGCCACCAGGCTCACCGCCGACCCGGCGACCAGCGCGACGAGGGCGGCGACGGCCGTCCCGCGGCGCGGCCGGAGCAGCTCGCCGAGGACGGTGCGGGTGCGGCGCCCGTCGGCGACGGGCAGCAGACGGGGTCCGGACGGCTCGGTCCCGGTGGTCATCCGGTCACCACCCTGCGGTAGTCGGTGTCGTCGGTCATCAGCTCGGTGTGCGTCGCGTCCGCGACGACCCGGCCGTCGCGCAGCACCACCACGCGGTCGGTGACCGCGAGCAGCGCCGGGCTGGTGGTGAGGAGCACGGTCGTGCGGCCGGTGCGGTGCTCGCGCAGCCGGGCCGCGATCTCGGTCTCGGTGACGGCGTCGACGGCGGTCGTGGGGTCGTGCAGCACCAGGACCGGGGGATCGGCGGCCAGCGCCCTGGCCAGTGCGACCCGCTGGCGCTGCCCGCCCGACAGTGAGCTGCCGCGCGAGGTCACCGGGGTGTCCGCGCCCTGCGGGAGGGCCTCGACGGCCTGGTCGGCGCGGGCCGCGGCCATCG
>NZ_WWFY01000186.1:0-2289 GCF_009864975.1 Pseudonocardia sp. SID8383 | reverse complement strand
CCGGCCGAGCGCGGTGGTGAACACGCGGTGCGGGCCCGCCTCGATCAGCGCGGTGGTCAGCGCGCCGTCGAGCGGGCCGCCCGCGGCACGGTGCAGCAGTCCGAGCAGGTCGGGATCGGCCGTGCGCACGCAGGCGTCCACCGTGGTCGTGCCCAGCCCGAGGTCGACGAGCACGGCGTCGCGGTCGGCCCGCCGCAGCGCGGAGCGGTCGGGCCCGAGCACGGTGACGGCGCTCCGCGCGGCCCCGCGGGCCGCGGGCTCGGGCAGACAGAGCGCGACCGCGTGGTTCCAGTGCTCGTGCGGGCCGACGGGCGTCCGGTAGGCCAGCGGCCGGGTCGACGGGTGCGGCTCGATCCGGATCCCGCCGCGCGCGGTGACGACCGTGCCCGGCCCGGACGACCCGACCGGCTCGTCGGGGGTCCGCAGGAACTCCGCGATCGCGCCGGGCGCCCCCATGCTCCAGCCCGCGTAGGGGTCGGCCAGGTACCCGCTCAGCAGCCCGGCCACGTCGTCCACGTCGTCCCCATCGCCCACGCTCTCACCCTGCCCCTCCGACCGGAGGGTTCACACCCCGACACAGACTGTTGCACAGTGATGGCAACAACGATCGGGAGGCATCGTGGACGAGCACCCGCACGACGGCCCGGAGTGCGCCGGCTGCGACTGGGAGGGCAGACCGGAGGCGTTCCGCTGGTTCCCCGAGCTGGGCAGGCCCCTCGACCCCGCGGGCGGGCAGATCCACGCGGCCTGAGCTCACCGGGCACCCACCCGTTCCCACCGGCGTCCCCACCACAGGGCCGTCCCGGCCGTCAGCACGACCGCCAGCGAGGGCACGAGCACCACCTGCGGCGCGCCGAACAGGTACTCGCGGCCCTCGGCCACCATCGCGCCCCACTCCGCGGTCGGCGGCTGGACGCCGAGCCCGAGGAAGGACAGCCCGGAGACGGTGAGCAGGGTGCTCGCGAACCGGACGCAGGCGTGCGCGGCCAGCGGCGGGACGAGGTTCCGCACGACGTGGCGGGTCAGGACCCGCCCGGGCCCTGCGCCCAGGGCGACCGCCGCCGTCACGTACTCCCGCTGCCGCTCGGCGAGCGCGAGCAGGTAGGCCTGCCGGGCGAACGGGGTCCAGGCGATCACCGTGACCGCCACCAGCAGCGACCCGACACCCGGACCCAGCGCGACCGCGGCGAGCAGTCCGAACAGCACCACCGGGATCGCGGCCAGGACGTCGACCACCCGCATCGCCGCCCGCCCGACCGGGCCCGCGACCGCGGCGAGCGACCCGACGGCCACCCCGGACACCCCGGTGACCAGCACCGCGGACACCGCCAGCC
Organism: Pseudonocardia sp. SID8383; assembly: GCF_009864975.1. Lineage (NCBI taxonomy): Bacteria > Bacillati > Actinomycetota > Actinomycetes > Pseudonocardiales > Pseudonocardiaceae > Pseudonocardia > Pseudonocardia sp. SID8383. Next base: position 955 of record NZ_WWFY01000186.1, on the reverse strand, counting down.
CGACCGTCAGCCGTCCGCCGTGGACGGTGCGCGCGAGCAGGTCCCGGCCCAGCTGGTCGGTGCCCAGCGGGTGCGCCGCGGACGGCCCGGCGAGCATCCCGGCGAAGTCGACGGCGTCGGGGTCGGGCAGGAGTACCGAGAGCAGGCCCGCCGGAACGAGCATCGGCACCGGCGCGGCCAGGGCCAGGGCGGCCACCCCGGCCGCGGCCCACCACGCCGTCCGCACCCGGGGCCTCACCGTGACCCCGCCGAGCGCAGCACCGGGTCCAGCGCCGTCGCCAGCACCTCCACCAGCACCCCCGCGACCACCGCGACCGCGACGACGAGCAGCGTGCCCGCCTGCACCACCGGCAGGTCCTGCGCGACGACCGCCCGGTGCAGCAGCCGCCCCAGCCCCGGGATGCCGAACACGACCTCGACCACCACCGAGCCGCCCAGCAGCCCGGCGACGAACATCCCGGCCAGCGCGGTCACCGACGTCGTCGCGAGCCGGGCGCCGTGCCGCCACAGGACCCGGTGCTCACCGAGGCCCTTGGCCCGGGCGACGAGCACGTGCGGCCGGGTCAGCACCCCGGCGGTCTCGGCGCGGACGAGCTGCGCGGCCAGGGCCCCCGGGTAGGCGGCGAGGGTCAGCACCGGCAGGACCAGGTGGGCGGGGTCGCCCCAGCCGAGCGCCGGCAGCGCCCCGGCCCACACCGCGAACACGAGCACCAGCCAGGGGGCGAGCACGAACTCCGGCACCGCGACCCCGGCGACCGTGCCCAGCCCGAGGAACCGGTCGAGCAATCCGCCGGGCCGGCGCGCCGCGTAGACCCCGGCGGGGATGCCGACGACCGCCGCGAGGGTGAGCGCGAGCACCGCGAGCAGCCCGGAGACCGCCGCGGCGTCGGCGATCTGCCCGGCGACCGGGGTCCGCGCGACGTAGCCGTGGCCGAGGTCGCCGCGCAGCACCCCG
>NZ_WWFY01000185.1:0-3933 GCF_009864975.1 Pseudonocardia sp. SID8383 | reverse complement strand
ACCGGCCCCGACGAGCACCCCCCGTACCCGGCGCGGGGCGGGCGCACCGGCGGAGGACCGCCCCGGGCCCGCGGGCTGCTGGCCCGGCTGCGGGTCGCCGTCGCCGTGCTGTCGGCGCTGACGGTGCTGCTCACCGGCGCCGTGTGGACCTTCTACCGCGACGTCACCGGCGGCATCACCACGACGAACCTGCTGTTCGGCGGCTCCGCGGGCGGCGAGCAGAACATCCTGCTGGTCGGCGTGGACAGCCGTACCGACGCGCAGGGCAACCCGCTGCCGGCCGACGTCCTGGCCCAGCTGCGCAGCGGCGCCGAGTCCGGCGTCCTCAACTCCGACACGATCATCGTCGTGCACCTGCCCGCCGACGGCGGCAGCGCGACCGCGTTCTCCATCCCGCGCGACTCCGAGGTGTCGATCCCCGGGATCGGCCGCAACAAGATCAACGCCGCCTACCCGCAGACGAAGGCGGAGACCGCGTCCCGGTTGGTCGCCGAGGGCGTGCGCGACCCCCGGCAGATCGACCAGGACTCGTCGCAGGCCGGTCGGCAGGCCCTGATCGACACCGTGCAGGACCTCACCGGGCTGGCCATCGACCACTTCGCCGAGGTCAACCTGCTCGGCTTCTACAACCTCACCAACGCCGTCGGCGGCGTCGACGTCTGTCTCAAGGCCCCGGCCAGGGACGAGTTCTCCGGCGCCGACTTCCCCGCAGGCCCGCAGACGATCTCCGGTGCCGACGCGCTCGCGTTCGTCCGGCAGCGGCACGGGCTCGCCGGCGGGGACCTGTCGCGTATCAACCGTCAGCAGGTGTTCCTCGCCGCGGTCGCCAACAAGGTCCTGTCCTCGGGCACGCTCACCGACCCGACCAAGCTCGGAGCGCTCATCGAGGTGATCCAGCAGTCGGTCGTCATCGACAGCGGCTGGGACCTGCTCGGCTTCGCCCGCGAGGCGTCGTCGATCGCGGCCGGGAGGATGGACTTCCTGACCATCCCCACCGGCGGCCCGGAGACCACCCGCGGCAAGGACGTGCTGCTCGTCGACCCCGCCGAGGTCCGCGACTTCGTCGCCCACCACACCGACCCCGAGCCCGAGGAGGCGCCCGCGACCTCCACGGAGGCGGCGGCGCCGGTCGTGGCCGACGTGGCGAACGGGTCCGGGGTGACCGGGCTGGCCGCGCAGGTCGCCGACACCCTGGGCCGCACCGGGTTCACCCCCGGCGAGGTCGGCAACGCCCCGGACCGCACCACCTCGGTGGTCCGCTACAGCCAGGCCGACGGCGACGCCGCCGCCCGCCGGGTCGCCGAGGCGCTGGGTGGCATCGGCGTCGAGCAGTCCGACGCCGTCGCCCAGGGCCGGGTCCAGGTGCTGCTCGGCACCGACCGCGCGAACGGCGGCCGGTCGACCTCCGCGGCGGCCGCGCCCGCCGCCGCCCCGGCTCCCTCGACCCCGCCGATCACCGCGGGCGGGGTCCCCTGCATCGACTGACGTAGCGTTCCGGCGTGATGGACACCGTCTTCGGCTCCGGCCTGTTCCTCACCGACGCGCTGCTCGGCCCGGCGCTCGGCGCCGCCGCCCCGCGACCGCTGGTCACCCACTACGACGACGCGACCGGCGAGCGGACCGAGCTGTCCGGCACGACCACCGCGAACTGGACAGCGAAGGCGGCGAACCTGCTGCGCGACGAGGTCGACGTCGAGCCGGGCACCCGGGTCGCGGCGCTGCTGCCCGCGCACTGGCAGACCGTCGCCGCGCTGCTGGCCGTGTGGTCCTGCGGCGCGGAGCTGATCGGCGACCCGGCGGGCGCGGACGTCGTGCTCGCCGACGCGGCGCGGCTCGACGTGGCGCTCGCGGCCGGGGCGGGCACGGTCGTCGCGTTCTCGCTGGACTTCTTCGGCCGCGGCCTGGGCGACCTCCCCGGTGGCACCGTCGACTTCGCGACCGAGGTGCGGGTGCACGGCGACGAGTTCGTCCCGTGGGACCCGGTGGACGGCGCGGCCCCGGCCTGGGACGGCGCGAGCGGAGAGCAGGTCCTGGCCGCGGCCCGGGAGCGTGCGGACGCACTCGGCATCACCGCGGGCGCCCGGGTGCTGTCGAGCACCGGGTGGGACAGCGCGGACGGCCTGCGCGACGGGCTGCTCGCCGTCCTCGCGGCGGGGGCCTCGCTGGTCCAGACCGTGAACGCCGCCGAGGACCCGGCGACCCTCGACCGCCGCGCGGAGTCCGAGCGGGTCACCCTGCGCCTGGGGTGAGCGGCGACCCCGTGCGGGGGTCATGACACCCTGGTCGACCGTGACCCCCTCTGTGAGCGCCCGGGACGTCGACGACGCGGCGGCCCGGCTCCGCGCCGTCATCGGCCCGACCCCGCTGCAGCTCAACCCCCGCCTGTCCGACGCGCTCGGCGGCGAGGTCTGGGTCAAGCGCGAGGACCTGCAGCCGGTCCGTTCGTACAAGATCCGCGGCGCCTACAACCTCATCGCGCAGCTGCCCGAGGCCGACCGTCTCGCCGGCGTCGTCTGTGCCAGCGCCGGCAACCACGCCCAGGGCGTCGCGTTCGCCTGCCAGCGCCTCGGCGTGACCGGGCGGGTGTACCTGCCCGGCACGACCCCGCGCCAGAAGCGGGACCGGGTCGCGCGGCTGGGCCGCGACGCCGTCGAGGTGCGGGTGGTCGGCAACACCTACGACGAGGCCGCCGCGGCCGCCCGCGCCGACGCCGATTCCACCGGTGCCACCCAGGTGCCCGCCTTCGACGACCCGCGCACCGTCGCGGGCCAGGGCACGATCGCCCGCGAGATCGTCTCCCAGCTGGCCGACCCGCCGGATGTGCTGGTCGTGCCGGTCGGTGGCGGTGGACTGCTCGCCGGGGCCATCACCTACCTGCGCGAGCACGCGCCGTCGACCCGGATCGTGGGCGTCGAGCCCGCCGGGGCGGCGAGCATGGCGGCCGCGGTCGCCGCGGGCGAGCCGGTCGACCTGGGATCGCTGGACCCGTTCGTCGACGGCGCCGCCGTGCGCAAGGTCGGCGCGGCCACCTTCGACGTGGTGCGCGACGCGGGCGTGGAGTTGCTCGCGGTGCCCGAGGGCCGGATCTGCGTCGAGATGCTCGCGCTCTACCAGTCCGACGGGATCATCGCCGAGCCGGCGGGCGCGCTGTCCCCCGCGGCGCTGGACCGGCTCGACATCCCCCGCGACGCCACGACGGTCTGCCTGCTCTCGGGCGGCAACAACGATGTCTCCCGCTACGCCGACATCGTCGAGCGCGCCCTGGTCTTCGAGGGCCGCAAGCACTACTTCCTCGTCGAGTTCCCGCAGGAGCCGGGCGCGCTGCGCCGGTTCCTCGACGACGTCCTCGGCCCGGATGACGACATCACCCTGTTCGAGTACACCAAGCGCTCCAACCGGGAGACCGGCCCGGCCCTGGTCGGCATCGAGCTGGGTTCGCCGGACGACCTGCCCGCGCTGCTCAAGCGGATGCAGGAGGCTCCCCCGCACATCGAGCCGATCCCGCCGGACAGCCCGCTGTTCGGCTTCATCCTGTAGACGCCGCGTGCAACACGGCGGCAATCCGGGCCGCCTACCGTGCACGACCGTGCCCGAGATGATGTTCGACGTCCGCTGGCCGGACGGCACCGAGGTCAGCTACTACTCGCCGTCGCTGGTGGTGACCGAACACCTGGACACCGGCACGACCTACCCGGTGGCCGAGTTCGTCACGCGCAGCCGCACCTGCATGGAGATCGCCGACGCGCGGGTGCGGGCGAAGTACGGGTTCGGCTGCGCGCAGTCGGCGCGGACGATCGCGCTCATCGACGCGGCCGCGGGGCGGTTCGCCCCGACCGACGAGGTGCGGGTGGAGGGCTTCCGCCGCTGACGCCGCCGGGTCCTGCGGTGATGCGGCGGCCGCGGCGCGGCGTCACGCGGCGGCCGGGCGCCGCC
>NZ_WWFY01000020.1:0-662 GCF_009864975.1 Pseudonocardia sp. SID8383 | reverse complement strand
GCTCGGCGCCGAGCTGCGCCGCACGGCGCGCGCCGCCGGTGCGAGCACCTTCATGCTCGCCCGGGCCGCGGTCGCGGTCCTGCTGCACCGCCTCGGCGCCGGCGACGACATCCCGCTGGGCGCCCCCGTCGCCGGCCGCGCCGACCAGGCACTGGAGGACGTCGTCGGGTTCTTCGTCAACACCCTGGTGCTGCGCACCGACCTGTCCGGCGACCCCGGATTCACCGAGGTCCTGGACCGGGTCCGGGCTGCCGACCTGGAGGCGTTCGCGCACGCCGACGTGCCCTTCGAGTCGGTGGTGCGCGCGGTCAACCCGGACCGCAGCGCCGACACCACCCCGCTGTTCCAGGTGATGGTGGTGCACCGCGCCGGTGGCACCGCCCGCGAGTCGGGCCTGGTCCTGCCCGGTGTCACCGTCGGCGAGCAGCCGCAGCCGCCCGCCCGCGCCCAGTTCGACCTGGTCGTCGAGTTCCGCGACGGCGGGCCGGAGGAACCGCTGGGGGTGCGGCTGCTGTACCGCACCGAGCTGTTCGACGCCGCGACCGTGCACGCGCTGGGGGAGCGGCTGACCACGGTGCTGCGCGCCGTCGTGGCCGACCCGCGGCGCCCGGTCCGCCGGATCGACGTCGCCGCGGCCGGGGAGGCCGACCGGGCCCGCCGCG
>NZ_WWFY01000002.1:0-14313 GCF_009864975.1 Pseudonocardia sp. SID8383 | reverse complement strand
GGGGATGCGGATCATGGGGTTCGGCCACGCCGTCTACCGCGGGCCGGACCCGCGCTCGGCGCTGCTGCGCGAGGTCGCCGCGGAGCTGGGCGGGCCGCTGCCCGCGCGGGCCGCCGACGTCGAACGGCGGGTGGCCGCCACCCTCGCGGAGCTGCGCCCGGACCACCCACTGTTCGCGAACGTCGAGTTCCACGCGGGCGTGGTGATGGAGGGCTGCGGGATCCCCCGCAGCATGTTCACACCGACGTTCGCGGTCAGCCGGGTCGTCGGCTGGTGCGCGCACGTGCTGGAGCAGGCCGCGCAGCGACGCCTGATCCGGCCCTCCGCGGTCTACGACGGCCCGCCGGCGCCCGAGCCGGTCCCCGCACGCGGGAGGTGACCCGGCTTGCCGGACGGGTGACCGGCGTGCTCATCTGATGGGTGACTCCCGCTTCAGCGGGGTCGTCCGCCGGCACGATCTGTCACCCACCACGGAGGTCGAGTGTTCCGGGCACGCCGTCCGCACCAGCAGCCCGAGAGCACCCACCCCGAGGGATCCGCACCGGTGCCGCCACGCCCCGGCGTCGCGATCGCCGTCCTGGCCTCCTGCGGGCTGCTCGTCTCGCTGGTCCAGACCATGGTCGTCCCGCTGCTCCCGCGGTTCCCGGAGCTGCTCGACGTCAGCGGGTCGACCGCGTCGTGGCTGATCACCGCCAACCTGGTCGCCGGCGCGGTGTCGGCGCCGGTGCTGGGGCGGCTCGGCGACATGTTCGGCAAGCGGCGGATGCTGCTCGTCGCGCTCGGCCTGGTCGGGGTGGGGTCGCTGCTCGGCGCGCTGGCGCCCGGGATCGGGCTGCTGCTCGTCGCCCGGGTGCTGCAGGGCGCCGCGTTCGGGGTGATCGCGCTCGGGATGAGCCTGATGCGCGACGTCCTGCCCGCCGACCGGGTCGGGTCCGGGGTCGGGCTGATGTCGTCCTCGCTCGGCTTCGGCGGGGCCATCGGGCTGCCGATCACCGGCGTCGTCGCCCAGTTCGCGAGCTGGCGCTGGCTGTTCGCCGGGGCCGCGGTGCTCGGTGTCGTGCAGATCCTGCTGGTCCGGTGGCTGGTGACCGAGTCGCGGCTGCGCACCGGCGGCCGGTTCGACGTGCCCGGGGCGCTCGGCGTCGGCGGGGCCCTGGTGTGCCTGCTGCTGGCGATCTCCAAGGGCAACGACTGGGGCTGGGCCTCCCCGACCGTGCTCGGCCTGTTCGCCGGCACCGTGGTGCTGGTGGCCGTGACCGTCCGGTACGAGCTGCGCGTCGCCGCACCGCTGGTGGACCTGCGGGTCTCGGCACGGCCCGCGGTGCTGCTCACCAACCTGGCCTCGGTGCTGGTGGGCTTCGCGATGTTCGCCGGGTTCGTGCTCGCCACCCAGATCCTCCAGGCGCCGGTCACGACCGGCTACGGGTTCGGGCTCTCGCTCGTCGTCGCCGGGCTGGTGCTGCTGCCGATGGGCGGGTCGATGGTGGTGTTCTCCTCGGCCTCGGCGCGGCTGTCGCGGCTGCGCGGCCCGCGCACCACGCTGGTGATCGGCACGCTCCTGCTGGGGGCGGGCAACCTCGCCTTCGCCGCGATGCCCTCGACGGTGCCGCTGCTGATGGCCGCCTCCACCGTGGCCGCGGTCGGCGCCGCGCTCGCCTACTCGGCGATCCCGCTGACGATCATGCGTGCGGTGCCGGAGTCGGAGACCGCCGCGGCGAACAGCCTCAACACCCTGGCCCGCCAGCTCGGCACGAGCTCGTGCACCGCGGTCGTCGCGGCCGTGACGGCGACGTACGTGCTCGGCGACGGCGGACCCCCCTCGGCGACGGCGTACACGATCTCCTTCGTCGCGGCGGGCGCCGCCGGGCTGCTCGCCACGGTGCTGGTGCTGCTCACGCCCGCACCGGCGGCGGAGACCGTCGCGGCCCCGGCCCCGGCCACCGCCCACGGCTGAACACCGGACCACCCGGGAACGGTGACCCGGAAACGGCGACCGCATTCCGCCGACGCATTCCCTCCCGGATGCCGCCCGCCGGTCCGGCCCGCCCGTCGCGACCCCGTGCGGGATCGTCCACATCGGAGGCTCGACACCGTCCTCCCCCGTTCGGACGATGGTGGACCCCACCAGGTGCGGGTGACGATCGCCGCCCGGACTGTGACGCCGACGACCACGCTCCCGCCTGCATGTGCACGCGTCGGGACCGACCGGCCACGCCCGGTGATCATTCCATTGTGGACGACCTCCGCCCGCCAACCTGCGGATCTGCGGAATTCTTTCGGGGAACCGACGAGTAGAACCGACCGGTAACATTCTCGCCGGTAACAGTCCGAGTTGACCGACCATCCGTGAGAGCGCACACTCGGCGGCCGGATCACATTCCGATCGTGACTGTTCATCGATAGCGTTGCAGGCACCGCAACCGATCCGATCGACCAGGCCGCACCGCGTCCCGCCTGGCGATTCCGCCGGTCGACGCCGCTGCTGGAGGTCGTCACATGAAACCGTTCGTGGTCAACAACCACGACCGACTGGTCTTTCCCGCCAATTTTCTCGGAGAACTCGACTTCTCCGTCATCGACGATATGGAGCAGTTCACCGCCATCGTCGGTCGCGATTTCGAGGCAAAGGCGCCCACCGGCACCGACATCCTCGAGCGGGTCACCAGCGGCGCCTACGAGAGCCGCTTCGCACTGCTGCGCGACATGAGCCAGAACCTGTTCTGGGTCAACCGGTACACGCTCACCATGTTCGAGAAGCGTCCGACCCGCTGGCGTGACCTCCCCCGCCACCGGAGCGACGTCTTCCTCCCGCTGCTCACCCCGTGGCGCGACGGTGACAAGAAGGTCCGGGCCGTCGCCGACGCCTTCGCCGCGCTCCCCAGCACCTGGGACGAGGCGACCGAGCGCCGCATCTTCGACCTCCTCTTCGACGTCTACGGCAACCGTCGCCACCACGCGACCGAGCTGCCGGCCGTCAAGCCGACCGTCGAGCAGTTCCTCACCACACCGGGGGCGCAGACCTTCGTCGTGCCGCAGCACGACCCGGACTACCCGGTCTTCTCCTTCACCGAGATCCTCGACGCCCACGCCGAGCGTCCCGAGCTCGAGGCCCTGACCCGCTGGGCCATGGTGCTGCACAACCAGTACCCCTGGGACCGTGCCGCCACCGAGCTGCGGACCGCCGACGAGATCGGCGACGACGAGTACGTCATCGCCTTCCACCCCCGCAACCGCGACGTCGAGCAGTTCCTGGACCGCGCCACCGGCACCCGTCCGGCGCGCCGGGGCCGGATCTCGACCCAGTCCGACCCGGTCGAGCCCGCCACCCCACTGCCGCCGATCCGGGTCCGTGAGGCGTTCGCGGTGCAGCCGAAGGTCGAGGCGCTCGCCGTCGTCCGGGGCGAACACGTCTGCTCCAACGACGACGTCGTCCGCAACTCCGCGTTCTCCTGGTCGCCGATGAGCGCCGACGAGATCTCCGCCAAGACCGGGATCGACCAGCGCCGCTACACCGAGCTGGACATCGAGGACCTGGCCTGGGCCGCCGCGGTACGCGCGCTGGAGCACTCCGGCCGTGACCGCTCCGAGATCGGCGCCGTACTCGTCGCCACCTGCACCAGCGAGCGGCTCATCCCGTCGCTGTCGACGTGGCTGTCCGGGCGGCTCGGGCTGCTCCAGACGCACTGCTCGGCCGACATCATCGCCGCCTGCGCCGGGCTGCCCTACGGCCTGTCCGAGGCCGTGCGCCAGCTGCAGGAGGTGAACCGGCCGGTCCTGCTGGTCTGCGTCGAGAAGTTCTCCGACAAGATTGGCAACGTCCGCACCTCGCGGATGATCTTCGGCGACGGCGCGGCCGCGATGGTGATCGCCCCGGCCGCCGAGGGCGAGCCCGGCGACATCGACCTGCTGCAGACCTACGCGTCGGGCCCGGACACCCAGGTGAACTCGATCATCTGGCCGAACCCCGAGTTCGACAACGACATCACCGTCTACGGCCCCGAGGTCAAGGCGCTCGTCGCCCGCTACCTGTCGCAGATGATCGGCGAGCTCACCGAGCAGGCCGGCCCCGACGGCGAGGGCTCGATGCTCGACGCCGTCGACCTGATCGTCCCGCACCAGGCCAACAAGACGATGATCCTGCAGCTGGCGGGCAAGGCGGGGCTCTCGGCCGACCAGCTGTACTTCAACATCGAGTCGATGGGGAACGTCTCCGCGGCGTCCATCCCGATCGCGCTGTTCGACTCCGTGGCCGACGGCGTCGTGTCCGGCCGGACCCGGGTCTTCGCGCCCGGCTTCGGGGCCGGAGCGGTGGGCGGCTACGCGGTGCTGGAGGTCGACCCGGCCGTGATGGCACCGGAGGTCCACCTGGACCCGACCGCCGCCGCACTGGCCGAGCCGGCCGTCGCACCGACCTCGGACGACGTCCGCATCGCCTTCGGCGAGTAGCCACGACCGGGTGACACGGGCCACAGTGGGCGGGAAGATCCCTGTCCGAGAGGTGAGCCCGCCCGCATTCCGGCACCGACCGGGCCACCGTCCGCACCGATCCGCCGACCGCACGACGACGATGTCGATGCGGCACACCGCCGCCGTCCCGTCGCAGCACCCGTAGGAGCAGTGAAGCCCAGCCATGTTCTCGCGCATCGCCATCGTCAACCGCGGCGAACCCGCCATGCGGCTGATCAACGCCGTCCGTGAGTGGAACGCCCAGAACGGGCCCGACCGCCGCCTGCGCACGATCGCGCTGCACACTGCCGTCGACCGGCGGGCGATGTACGTCCGTGAGGCCGACGAGGCCGTCCTGATCGGGCCGGACGACCCGGACCACATGGGCACCAGCCCCTACCTCGACCACGCCGAGCTGGAGCGCGCGCTGCGCGCCACCCGCGCCGACGCGGTCTGGCCGGGCTGGGGCTTCGTGTCGGAGAAGGCCGACTTCGCCGAGCTGTGCGAGCGGCTGGGGATCACCTTCGTCGGCCCGTCGGCCGAGGTGATGCGCCGGCTCGGGGACAAGATCGCCTCCAAGCAGCTGGCCGAGTCGGTCGGCGTCCCGATGGCGCCGTGGTCCGGCGGTCCGGTGGCCGACGTCGAGACGGCGCGCAAGGCCGCCGAGACCGTCGGCTACCCGCTGATGGTGAAGGCGACCGCGGGCGGCGGGGGACGCGGCATCCGCTACGTGCCGGGCCCCGAGCAGCTCGACGAGGCCTTCGAGCGGGCCGCGTCGGAGGCGTCGAGGACCGCCGGGGACGCGACCGTGTTCCTGGAGCGCGCGGTGTCGGGCGGACGGCACGTCGAGGTGCAGGTCGTCGCCGACGCCACCGGCGACGTCTGGACCCTCGGGGTACGCGACTGCTCGGTGCAGCGGCGCAACCAGAAGGTCATCGAGGAGTCGGCGTCCACCGCACTCGACGCCGACCAGGAGGCGCTGCTGCGCAGCTCGGCCGCCCAGCTGGCCCGCGCCGCGGGCTACGTCAACGCCGGCACCGTCGAGTTCCTCTACCAGCCCGAGGAGAAGCTCCTCTCCTTCCTCGAGGTCAACACCCGGCTGCAGGTCGAGCACCCGGTCACCGAGGCGTGCACCGGCGTCGACATCGTGAAGCTGCAGCTGCACGTCGCCGCGGGCGGCACGCTCGCCGAGGTCGCACGCGAGGTCCCGGCGGCCCAGGGCTGGGCGATCGAGGCCCGGCTGACCGCCGAGGACCCGGAGCGCGAGTTCGCGCCCGCCCCGGGCCGCATCGAGCACCTGGCGCTGCCGTCCGGTCCCGGCATCCGGGTCGACACCGGCGTCGCCGCCGGTGACGTCATCCCGCCCCAGTTCGACTCCATGATCGCCAAGGTGATCGCCTGGGGCCGCGACCGCGACGAGGCCCGCGCGCGGCTGTCCCGGGCCCTGCGCCAGACCTCCGCGGTGATCGACGGCGGCTCCACGAACAAGGCGTTCCTGCTGGACCTGCTCGACCGCGACGAGTTCCGCTCGGGCGAGCTGCAGACCACCTGGCTCGACACGATGATGGCCGACGGCTACGCGCCGCCGCGCCGCCTCGACGTCGCGCTGCTCGCCACCGCCGTGCAGAGCCACGACGGCCACGTCGCCCGCCAGCAGGAGCGGCTGTTCCGCTCCGCCGAGGCCGGCCGGCCCGAGGTGGGCTACGAGACCTGGCACCAGACCGACGTCACCGTCGCCGGGCAGTCCTACAAGCTGACGGTCGCCCGCACCCGCGCCGGCCGCTACACCGTCGAGCTGGACGGCGTGTCGGTCGACGTCGACGTCGAGCGCAACGGCGCCTACGAGCGCCGGCTCACCGTCGGCGACCTGTCCTGGACCGTGCTGTCGGTCGCGCAGGAGGCGGACTACCTCGTCGAGGTCGACGGCGCCGTGCACCGCATCTCCGGCGGCGAGGCCGGCATCGTCCGCGCCCCCGCCCCGGCGATGGTCGTCGCGCTGCCGGTCACCGCGGGCCAGACCGTGTCCGAGGGCGACACCCTCGCCATCGTCGAGTCGATGAAGCTGGAGACCTCGCTGCGGGCGCCGTTCGACGGCACCGTCGCCGAGATCCTCGTCCCGGCCAACACCCAGGTCGACGGCGGCACCAAGCTCGTGCGGCTGGAGCCGTCGGCCGACGCGGACGCAGCAGGCCCCAGCGGGGAGCGCGCCGACCTGTCCGCGTTCGCCGCGGCCGGCGCCGACACCGACGCCGCCGCGACCGCGGCCGACGCGCTGTCCGCGCTGCGCTTCCAGGTGCTGGGCTTCGACGTCGACGAGCGCCAGGCCCGCCCGCAGCTGCGCCGCCTCACCGCCGCCCGCGACCAGCTGGCCGCCGACGACCCGGCCGTGCTGGCCGGGGAGACCGCCGTCCTACAGATCTTCGCCGACCTGTGCCAGCTCTCGCGCAACCGGTCCGAGACCGACGACGAGACCGGCGAGACCGAGCGCAACCCGCAGGAGTACCTCTACGCCTACCTGCGCTCCCGCGACGCCGACGACGAGGGCCTGCCCGAGTCGTTCCAGGCCAAGCTGCGCCGGGCGCTGGCCCACTACGGCGTCACCGAGATCGACGGCGGGACCGGCCGTGCCGACGACCTGGGCCCGGCGCTGTACCGCATGTTCCTGGCCCACCGCCGCGCGCCGCAGCAGGTGCCGGTCGTGCTGGACCTGCTGAACTGGCGGCTGCGCCACCCGGAGTCGGTCGCGAACCTCTCCCCCGCGGCGCGCGAGGACTACCTGCGCACCCTCGACGAGGTCGTCGTCGCCACCCAGCTGCGGCACCCCGTCGTCGGGGACACCGCGCGGCTGGCCCGCTACCGGGCGTTCGACGCCCCGGTCGTCGCCGCCGAGCGGGACCGGGCGCTGGCCGAGGTCCGGGAGAGCCTGGACGTGCTCGCCTCGGACCCGGAGACCGCGGACCGGGCCCGCCGGATCGACACCCTCGTCGGGTCCTCGGAGCCGATCCTGGGCGTGTTCGGGGAGCGGCACGACGCCGTGCTGCTCGAGGTCATGACCCGGCGCTACTACCGGGTGCGGGTGCTGCGCGACCTGGAGCTCGTCGAGCACGCGGGCAAGCCGCTGCTGACCGCCCGCTACCAGCACCTGGGCCGGGACCGCACGGTCTTCGCCTCGGTGATCGACAACAACGACCCGGCCGCCGCGCAGGCCGTGTCCGACGAGCTGCGCCGCCGCGTCGGCGAACTCGACGGGGACCGCACCGCGCTCGTCGACCTCTACGTCACCTCGACCAAGGCCGACGACGGCGGTGACCCCGACGCCCGCGCCGAGCGCGTCCGCGCCGCACTGGGGAAGGTGCCCGCGCACCTGCACCGGGTCGCCGTCGCCGTCCGCCCGAACCCGCGCGCCGCGGGGACGGCGAGCGAGGAGGCCGAGCCGCCGACCTGGTTCACCTTCCGGCCCGACGAGACCGGCGAGCTGGTCGAGGACCGCACGCTGCGGGGCATGCACCCGCTGGTCGCGGACCGGCTGCGGCTGTGGCGTTTCCGCAACTTCGAGCTGCACCGACTGCCCGCCGCCACCGACGTGCACCTGTTCCGGGCCACCGGCCGCGAGGTCACCGCCGACGACCGGCTGGTCGCGATGGCCGATGTCCGCGAGCTGACCGTGCTGCGCGACGAGGAGACCGGGAAGGTCCGCTCGCTGCCGCAGTTCGAGCGCGCGCTCGACGCCTGCATCAACTCGCTGCGTGCCGCACGCGCCGGGGACCGCACCCTCGCCCGGATGTCGTGGAACCGGATCGCGCTCTACGTGTGGCCGGAGGTCGACGTCCCGCTCGCCGAGCTGGACTCGGTGGTCCGCCGGCTCGCGCCGCGCACGGCCAACCTCGGTCTGGAGCAGGTCCTCGTCGAGTTCCGCACCGCCGACCCGCAGGTCACCGGCGGCCAGGGCGGTCCGCGCTCGATGCTGCTGCGCATGTCGCGCCCGCCCGGCGCGGGGCTCACGGTCAAGCTCGACCAGCCCCCGACCGAGCCGATGCGCGAGCTCGACGCCTACGACCAGAAGGTGCTCAAGGCCCGTCGCCGCGGCGCCGTCTACCCGTACGAGATCGTCCCGCTGCTCACCGCCCCGGTCGACGCCGGCCCGGGCACCTGGCAGGAGTACGACCTCGTCGACCCGGCCGACCCGGCGCTGCCGGTGCCGGTCGACCGCGCCCCCGGCGGCAACAGCGCCAACCTGGTGCTCGGCGTCGTCTCGGTGCCGACCCGGCGCTACCCGGACGGGATGAAGCGGGTCGTGCTGCTCGGCGACCCGACCCGGGCGCTCGGCGCGATCGCCGAGCCGGAGTGCCGCCGCGTGATGGCCGCGATCCACCTGGCCCGCGAGCTGGACGTGCCGATCGAGTGGTTCGCCGTCTCGGCGGGCGCGAAGATCGCGATGGACTCCGGCACCGAGAACATGGACTGGATCTCCCGGGTGCTGCGCGGGATCATCGAGTTCACCCAGGACGGCGGGGAGATCAACGTCGTCGTCACCGGCATCAACGTCGGCGCCCAGCCCTACTGGAACGCCGAGGCGACGATGCTCATGCACACCAGGGGCATCCTGGTGATGACGCCGGACTCGGCCATGGTGCTGACCGGCAAGCACTCGCTGGACTTCTCCGGCGGCGTCTCGGCCGAGGACAACTTCGGCATCGGCGGCTACGACCGGATCATGGGCCCGAACGGGCAGGCGCAGTACTGGGCGCCGGACCTGGGCGGCGCCGTGGGCGTTCTGCTGCAGCACTACGCCCACACCTGGACCCAGCCGGGCGAGCGGTTCCCGCGACCCGCGCCGACCACCGACCCGGTCTCCCGCGACGTCACCACGGCGCCGCACTCCGGGCCGAACTGCGACTTCACCACGCTCGGCGAGATCTGGGCGCCGGAGACCAACCGGGAGCGGAAGAAGCCGTTCGACATCCGCTCGGTGCTGCGCGGCGTCGCCGACGCCGACCACCCGACGTCGGAGCGGTGGGCCGACATGCACGACGCCGACTCGGTCGTCGCGCTCGACGCCCACCTCGGCGGCCAGCCGATCGCGATGATCGGCATCGAGTCGCGGCCGCTGCCGCGGCGCGGGCCGCGCCCGGTCGACGGGCCGTCGCAGTTCACCGCCGGGACGCTGTTCCCGCGCTCGTCGCGCAAGTGCGCGCGGGCCATCAACGCCGCGTCGGGCAACCGGCCGCTGGTCGTCCTGGCGAACCTGTCCGGTTTCGACGGCTCGCCGGAGTCGCTGCGCGGCCTGCAGCTGGAGAACGGCGCCGAGATCGGCCGGGCCATCGTCAACTTCGACGGCCCGATCGTGTTCTGCGTGGTCTCCCGCTACCACGGCGGCGCGTTCGTGGTGTTCTCCGGAACGCTGAACGACAACATGGAGGTCGCCGCGATCACCGGCTCCTACGCCTCCGTGCTCGGCGGGGCGCCCGCCGCGGCCGTCGTGTTCGCCGGCGAGGTCAACGACCGCACCGCCAAGGACGAGCGGGTCACCGACCTGGAGACCCGGATCAAGCAGGCCGTCACCGACGGGGACGAGGCGACGGCGGCACGGCTGCGCGGCGACCTCGCCACACTCCGCCCCGACGTCCGCTCCGAGAAGCTCGGCCAGGTCGCGGACGAGTTCGACACCAAGCACTCCATCGAGCGGGCGCAGTCCGTCGGCTCGGTGCACCGGATCGTCTCCCCCGACCAGCTCCGGCCGTACCTGGCCGACGCGGTCCAGCGGGGCATGAAGCGCACTCTCGACACCCTTGGAGGAAACGCATGACCGCGATCACCGATACCCACCCGGAGCAGCGCGTCGCCATCGTGACCGGGGGTGCGCGCGGGATCGGCGCCGCGATCACCACCGCGCTGGCCCGCACCGGGGTGCACGTCGCCGCGGGGTACTCGTCGAACTCCAAGGCCGCCGACGAGCTGAAGGGCAAGCTGGAGGCCGAGGGCGCGTCGATCTCGGTGCACCGGGGCAACGTCGGCTCGCCCGAGGACTGCCAGCGGGTCGTCACCGAGGTCCTGGAGCAGCGGGGCCGCGTCGACTACCTGATCAACAACGCCGGCATCACCGTCGACAAGACCGTCCGCAAGCTGACCGTCGACGACTGGCACGCCGTGCTGCGGATCAACCTGTCCGGGGCGTTCTACATGACCAAGGCCGTGCTGGAGCACATGACCGGCAACGAGTTCGGCCGGATCGTGAACATCTCCTCGGTGATCGGCCAGACCGGCGCGATGGGCCAGGCCAACTACGCCTCGTCGAAGGCCGGCCTGATCGGCTTCTCGAAGTCGCTGGCCCAGGAGGTCGCCCGCAAGGGCGTCACCGTCAACTGCGTCGCGCCGGGCTTCATCGAGACCGAGATGGTCGCCGCCGTGCCGGAGAAGGCGCTCGAGAAGATCGTCTCGAAGATCCCGGTCGGCCGCCTCGGCCAGGCCGACGAGATCGCCCGCGCCGTGCAGTTCCTCGTCGACGACCGCGCCGGCTACGTGACCGGCTCGGTGATCAGCGTGAACGGCGGGCTGGACATGGCGTCCTGACCGTCGTTCTCCCCGGCCGAGGGCCTCGCACAGTGTCGTGCGGGGCCCTCGTGCGTGCTCAGGGGCCCGTGGTCGCCCGGGTGTAGCGGTCGGCCAGTGCGCGCAGCCGCGCCACCAGCTCCGGTGGCTCGGTGACGTGGAAGTCCAGGTCGAGCAGCCCGATGTACACCGCGACGGTCTCGATGCTGTCCGCCCCCGTCACGAGGACGCAGTGCGTGTCGTCGACCTCCTCGACCGCGCCGACGGCCGGGTTGATCCGGGCGAGCACCGTCGCCGCCGATGCGTCGACGGTGATGCGGACGTGCACCTGCCACCCGGTCGACGCGGCCTCCCGCAGGACCAGGGCCGGGTAGTCCCCGCCGGGCAGCGGGTCCGGGACGAACCGGCGGCCGGTCGCCGTGCGCGGGCGGACCAGGTCGACCCGCCACGTCCGCCACCCGCCGTCGAGCCGCCCGACCAGGTACCAGCGGCCCTGCCAGGAGACCATCCGGTACGGCTCGACCGTGACCGGCCACTCCTGCCCGGGCAGGTCGAGCCGCACGCAGGTGTGGTCGCGGATCGCAGTGGCGAGCTCGGTGAGCACCGCCGGGTCGACCTCCGGATCCGGGTCGACGGTGTCGGTGTTGCGCGGCCCCGCGACGGTGCCGTCGTGGATCGCGGCGACGCGGCGGCGCAGCCGGTCCGGGAGCACCTGGTCGAGCTTGGCCAGGACGCGGTCGCCGCTGTCCCCCAGCCGCCCGCCGCTCGCGCTCACGGTGCGCAGCCCGATCGCCACGGCGACGGCCTCGGCGTCGTCGAGCTGCAGCGGGGGCAGCCGCGCGCCGGGCCCGAGCCGGTAGTGCCCGGCGCCGCCACGGACGGCGTGCACCGGGTAGTCGAGTCCGCGGAGCCGGGCGACGTCGTTGCGGATGGTGCGGGTGCTGACGCCGAGCCGCTCCGCCAGCTCCGGCGCGGTCCACTCCGGCCGGCTCTGCAGCAGCCCGAGGAGCGCGAGCATGCGGGCGGCGGTGTCGGCCACGAGAACCTCCGGATCCGGTCGCGGACAGGAAGGGAACGTGCCTGTTCAACCGGCACCGTAGTACCCATGACGCCGTTCACCGTGCAGATCCCGCAGTCCGACCTCGACGACCTCGCCGACCGTCTGTCCCGCACCCGGTTGCCCCGTCCCGCGCCGGGAGACGACTGGACCTACGGCACCCCGGACGCGTGGCTGGCCGCGACCGTCGCGTACTGGCGCGACGGGTTCGACTGGCGGGCCCAGGAGGCCCGGATGAACGCCCACCCGCAGTACCGCACCGAGATCGACGGCCAGGTCCTGCACTACCTGCACGTCCCCTCGGCCGAGCCCGGCGCGACGCCGGTGCTGCTGCTGCACAGCTGGCCCGGCTCGTTCGCGGAGTTCCTCGACGTGATCGGCCCGTTGACCGACCCGGTCGCACACGGCGGCCGCGCCGAGGACGCCTGCTCGGTGGTGGTGCCCTCGTTGCCCGGGTTCGGCTTCAGCACCCCGCTCGCCGAGGGCGGCTGGACCACCGCCCGGATCGCCGCGACGCTGGACACCCTGATGCGCCGGCTCGGCTACCCCTCCTACGGGGCGCACGGCAGCGACGCCGGGGCGCTCGTCGCGCGGGAGCTGGGCCTGCTCGACCCGCCCGGGTTCCTCGGGCTGCACGTGCTGCAGCTGTTCTCGTTCCCGTCGGGCGACCCGGCCGAGTTCGAGCGGCTGGGACCGGACGACCACGCCGCGCTGGAGTTCATGCAGTGGTTCTCCTCGGTCGGCGGCTACAACGGGATGAACGCCTCCCGCCCGCAGACGATCGGCGCGGCGCTGGCCGACTCACCGGTCGGGCAGCTGGCCTACTCCGAGCTGTTCGCGTCCTTCGGCAACGGCACCGCGCTGGTGACCCGTGACCAGCTGCTGACCCAGGTGTCGCTGTACTGGCTGACCAACACCGCGGCGACCTCGGCCAGGATCTACTTCGAGGACGCACGCGCCGGCGCGGAGCCGCGGGTGAACCACGCCCGGACCGGGGTGGCCGTGTTCGCCTCGGACTTCCGGACCGTCCGGGTGTTCGCCGAGCGCGACAACAGCCGGATCGAGCACTGGAGCACCTTCGACGAGGGCGGGCACTTCGCCGCCCTGGAGCGGCCGGCCGACGTGGCGGCCGACATCCGGGCGTTCTTCGCCGGTTGAGGGGCGCTCAGCCGCGGCTGCAGAGCCCCTCCGGTTGAGGGGCGCTCAGCCGCGGCTGCAGAGCCCCTTGGCCGCCAGCACCCGCGCGACGGCGGTGTCGTTGGCCTGCGCCGTGATCCGCCCCTCGGCCAGCGCCTTCTCCGCGGCGTCGAGCAGCGGGGCGACCGGGGTGACGTTGGAGAACAGCGCCATGTCCGCGCCGGCGGTCAGGGCCCGGGTGGTGGCCTCGGCGAGCCCGAAGCGATCGGTGATCGCCTTCATCGCACCGAGGTCGTCGGTCATGGCGAGGCCGTCGAACCGGTAGTCCTCGCGCAGCAGCCGGTAGGCGGCCGGGGCGATGCTGGTGGGCACGTCGGTGGTCAGGCCCGGGACGTCGAGGTGGCCGAGCATGACCCCGACCCGCCCGTCGAGCGGCTTCCCCGGTCCGACGAGGTCGGAGTAGGGCCGGAGGTCACCGGCACGCAGCTGGTCCAGCGGCGGAGTGCTCACCGAGCCCTTGTGCGAGTCACCGGAGCTGTGCCCGTGGCCGGGGAAGTGCTTGAGGACCCCGAACACCCCGCCGGCCTGCTGTCCCTCGGCCCAGGCCGCGGCGTAGCGGGTGACGGTGGCCGGGTCGTCGGAGAACGAGCGGTCCCCGATGACGGCGGTGCGCGGCTGGTCGGAGACGTCGACCGACGGCGCGAGGTTCCAGGTGACACCACGTGCCTTCAGCTGTCCGGCGCGCTCGCGGGCGATCCCGGTGACCTCCTCGGGGCTGCCGGACGCGGCCATCTGCCGGGCGCTGGGGACCTCGCCGTCGAGCTCGTCGATGCGCTGGACACGGCCGCCCTCCTCGTCGACGGCGACGGCGAGCGGCGTGCGGGACGCCTTCTGCAGCGCCGCGAGCCGGTCGTCCTGCAGCAGCGCGGTCGCGTTGCCGCCGAGGAACACCCCGCCGACCTGCGACCCCCGCACGATCGCGGTGGCGCCGGCCGGGTCGGCGGCGTCCACCCCGACCATCAGGCGCTGGGCGAGCCGGTCGCGCGGGGACAGCGCCGCCACCATCGGGGCACAGGTGTCCGGGTCCGGCTGTGCCGCCGGCGCCGCCTGCGGCTGTGCACCCG
>NZ_WWFY01000184.1:0-4303 GCF_009864975.1 Pseudonocardia sp. SID8383 | reverse complement strand
GCTCGTCGGGGACGGCTCCGCGACGCAGCCGGTCGGCCGCCTCGACCGGCCCGTACCGGTCGACCAGGGCGACGAGGTGCCGGTTCGGGGGTTCGACGCAGCGCAGCAGGTAGGCGCGGGCGCGCAGGACCTCCTCGGGCACCGTGCCGGCGTCGGTACCCGCGCGGACGGCCGGGACCGGGGCGCTCACGCGGCACCCCGCTCGCGGAAGTACAGCGCCGCGTCGACCAGGCCTCGGTCGGGCCGTTCGGACCCGGCGAGGTCGCTGAGAGTCCACGCGACCCGCAGCGCGCGGTCCGCGCCGCGGGCGCTGAGATCCCCGGCCCGCAGCCGGGCCTCCAGCGGTGCGATCACCCGGGCGGGCAGTGGGAAGCGGGTCCGCAGGGCGGGGCCGGGTACCTCGGCGTTGCACCGCCACCCGTGCTCCGACCAGCGCGCGACGGCGGCGGCGCGGGCGTCGAGCACCCGGCGGCGGACGGTCGCGGTGTCCTCGCCCCGCTGCTCGGTCACCCGCAACGCGGTCACCGGCTCCATCGCCACCCGCAGGTCGACCCGGTCGAGCAGCGGGCCGGACAGCCGGGACATGTAGCGGCGGCGGACGTCGGGGCGGCAGGTGCAGTCGCGGTCGATCGGCGGTGCGCACGGGCACGGGTTCGCCGCGAGGACGAGCTGGAACCGGGCCGGGTAGCGCACGGTGCCGTCGGCGCGGGACAGCCGGACCTCACCCTCCTCCAGCGGGGTGCGCAGCCCGTCGAGGACCGAGGCGGGCCAGTGCGGGCACTCGTCGAGGAAGAGCACCCCGCGGTGGGCCAGCGACACCGCACCGGGCCGGGCGACGCCGCTGCCCCCGCCGAGCAGCGCCGCGGTCGACGCCGAGTGGTGCGGCGCCACGAACGGCGCACACGTACTGAGTGCCCCGCTGTCGCCGAGCCGGCCGGCCACCGAGCGGATCGCGGCGAGCTGCAGCGCCTCGGCGCGATCGAGCTCGGGCAGCAGCCCCACCACGCGCTGGGCCAGCATCGTCTTGCCGGTGCCGGGTGGGCCGACCATCAGCAGGTGGTGCCCGCCGGCGGCGGCGATCTCCAGGGCCCGCCGGGCGTCGTGCTGGCCGAGCACGTCGGCCAGCTCGGGCGCCGCGACGGCCCGGGCCGCCTCCTGCGCGCCGTCGTGCCGGTGCAGCAGCCGGTTGCCCGACGCCCAGTCCAGGACGTCGCCGAGGCTGTCGGCACCGAACGCCTCGATCCCGTCGACCAGCGCGGCCTCGGCGAGCGCGGCACGGGGCACGACGGCGCGGACCATCCCGGCGTCGCGCGCGGCGAGTAGACAGGGCAGCACGCCGAGCACCGGTCGCAGCCTGCCGTCGAGGGCGAGCTCGCCGAGCAGCGCGGTGCCGCGCAGCCGGTCGGGTGGCACCGCATCCGCGGCGACGAGGACACCCAGGGCCAGTGCGAGGTCGAACCGGCTGCCGGTCTTGCGCAGGGTCGCCGGGGAGAGGGCGAGCACGATCCGCTCGTTGGGCCAGGTGCGGCCGGAGTGCACGATCGCGGACCGGACCCGGTCCTTGGACTCGTTGAGGGCGGCGTCGGGCAGGCCCACGAGGTGCACCCCGGGCATCCCGCCGCCGATGACCGCCTCGATCTCGACGGGGACGCCGTCGACGCCGTGCAGCGCCACCGACCAGATTCGTGCCGGGGGCCGCATCAGAACGCCGCCGGGTAGTGGGTGAGCGTGACCGGCCGGCCGGGCCGGATCAGGACCGCCACGACGTCGAACCTGATCTCGACCCAGCTCACCCGGTGGGCGGCCATGAACGCCTTCGCCAGCAGCCGGATCCGGCGTGTCTTGCGGCGGGTCACCGCCTCGGCGGGCTCGCCGTACCGGAGCCCGGAACGGGTCTTGACCTCGCAGAACACCAGCCGTTGCTGCGGGTCGACCGCGACGATGTCGATCTCGCCGTGCGTGCACCGCCAGTTGCGGCTGAGCACGACCATCCCGTGTGCCCGCTCGAGGTACTCGGCGGCGGTGTCCTCACCGCGACGGCCGAGCTCGTCCTTCGCTGCCATGGGTCCACGATCGGGCCGGATGGGCCGCCCGCGGGGGTGGATCGGCCGGCTGTGGACGGATCCGCCGGTTGGGGACGGGCACCGCCGGCCGCGCCGCCGGAGCGGCGGATCCGTCGGTGGGGTCTGCTACGCGCTCAGCCCGGGAACTGGTCGTCGTCGGGGAGCCGCAGGTCAGGGGTGTCGAGCTCCTCGATGTTGACGTCCTTGAACGTCACCACCCGCACGTTCTTGACGAACCGCGCCGGGCGGTACATGTCCCACACCCACGCGTCGGACATGCGGACCTCGAAGTAGACCTCGCCGTCGGCGTTGCGTGGGGCGACGTCGACGGAGTTGGCCAGGTAGAACCGACGCTCCGTCTCCACGACGTAGGAGAACTGGGCGACGATGTCGCGGTACTCCTTGTAGAGCGTGAGCTCCATCTCGGTCTCGTACTTCTCGAGATCCTCGGCGCTCACCGGCCCGCTCCTCCTGTGACGATCTCCAACGGCTCCCACGCCCCGACCGTGTCCTCCGGGTCTCCGGGGTCGGGTTCCTGCTCGGGGAGTGCCCCATTGTGGACCAGCCCCGCCGGGACCTCGCGCCCGGCCACCGCGGCGACGTTCGCGAAGGAGAACCGGTGCTCCGGACAAGGCCCGTGTGCGCGCAGCGCGGCCTCGTGGTCCGGGGTGCTGTAGCCCTTGTGCACGGCGAAGCCGTAGCGGTCGTGCTCGGCGTCGAGCGCGGTCATGATGCGGTCCCGGGTGACCTTGGCCAGCACGGACGCCGCCGCGACGCAGGACGCCACCCGGTCCCCCTTCGGCACGGCGAGGGCGGGGCGGCCGAAGCCGCGGACCGGGAAGCCGTCGGTCAGGACGTAGCCGGGCCGGACCGCGCCCAGCGCGGCCACCGCGCGGCGCATGCCCTCGATGTTGGCCACGTGCACCCCGCGGCGGTCGACCTCGGCCGCCGGGATCACGACGACGGCGTGGTCCAGCGCCCGGGCGCGGATGCGGTCGTACCAGTGGTCGCGGGCGGCCGGGGTCAGCAGCTTGGAGTCGGTCAACCCGTCGAGGGCCTTCGCGTCCGCGGGCCGCAGCACCGCCGCGGCGACGACCAGCGGTCCGGCACTCGCACCGCGACCGGCCTCGTCGACGCCGGCGACCGGGCCGAGCCCGTGGCGCTGCAGGACCGTCTGCAGGGTCCAGGTGCCGCCGTCGCGGACGACGGCGCGCGGCGGACGCAGCCCGTCGGGCAGGACCCGTACGGGACGTCGGCGGGCACGCGGCCGTCCGGTGGGACGGGCGCGGCTGGGCGGAACCGGCACGGTGCTCCCGGTCAGGCTCTCCGGCGCCACCCGTGCGGGGGGCGCGTCGCGGGCAGGAAACGCTCGGCCTCGGCACGGGCGAGCAGAGCCCGTCGCCGGCCGGCCGCGAGCGGCAGGGTCCCCAGGATGCCCAGCGCCAGCGGCACCCCGCCGGGCAGCCCCGGGAGCCCGGCCGCCTCGGCGGTGGTCTGCGGGTCGACCGCGCTGACCCAGCCGAACCGGTCGAAGGGCAGCACGATCAGCCGGACCTTGCCGATGATGTTGGCCTCGGGGATGGGGCCGTGCCCGGCCGCCCGGGAGTCCGCGGAGTTGTTCCGCGAGTCGCCCATCATCCAGTACTGGCCCTCGGGGACCGTGATCGGGCCGAACGGGATCTGCCGGGCCGGGCCCGCCTCGGGCAGGTAGTAGATGTAGGGCTCCTCCAGCGGCTGCCCGTCGACGACTACCTGGTTCAGCGCGTCGCAGCAGGAGACGGTCTGGCCGCCGACGGCGATCACCCGCTTGACGAAGTCCTTCTCGTCGGGCGGGGCGATGCCGACCAGCGAGCCGAGCGACTGCAGACCCTTGAGCAGCGGGTTCTCGCTGCCCTCGCCGCTGTAGGTCTCGCTGGCCCAGCCGTCGGTGCCGCGGAACACGACGATGTCGCCCGGGGTGATGTCGGTGAAGTTGTAGGTGACCTTGTCGACGAGCACGCGGTCGTTGTTGCAGCCGGTGCAGCCGTGCAGCGTCGTCTCCATCGAGCCCGACGGGATGACGTAGACCTTCGCGAGGAAGGTCTGGATGAGGACCGTCAGCAGGATGGCGACCCCGGCCAGGAGCAGGATCTCCTTCCAGAACGCCGTCTTGGGCTTCTCGTCGCCCGCCGCGGCCGTGGCGGAGCCGCGGCCGGTCAGGGCGGCGATCCGGCCGCCGACGCCGACGGGGCCGCTGCGGC
>NZ_WWFY01000183.1:0-4383 GCF_009864975.1 Pseudonocardia sp. SID8383 | reverse complement strand
GACCGTGCCCGCGACGAGGCCGACCGCGCCGCCCGGGACGCCGCGGGGCGGGCCGAGCGGGCCGAGGAGGACCTGGCCCGGGCCGAGGAGGCGCTGGACGGGCTGCGGTCGGACTGAGCCCCCTCCGCTGCGACGCCCCGCACCCGCCCGCCGGCCCGTGGCATCCTGACCCGGATCCGAGAACGAGGAGCCCCCGTGTCCGACGATCCCCGCCGTCACATCCGTGCCCCGCAGCAGATCAAGCACCTGAACGACGACCTGCTCGCCCGGCGCGACCGTGGCGAGCTGCCGTTCGAGCTGCCCGTCCTGACCGTCCCCGGCCGGCGCAGCGGGACACCCCGGCACACGCCGCTGACGGTGTACGCGACCGGCGGGCAGCGGTTCGTCGTCGGCGGGTTCCCGGGCGCGGACTGGATCGTCAACGTCCGGGCCGCGGGCGGGCGGGCCACGCTGAGCACGGGTCCCGACGCCGACCCGGAGCCCGTCGTGCTGGTGGAGGTGCCGCCGGAGCAGGCGCGCCCGGTGCTGGAGGCGTGGCCGCAGGTCACCCCGGAGGGCGTCGGGATCATGGTGGAGAACGGGGTCGTCGCCGAGCCGACGCCCGAGGCGCTGGGAGCACTGACCGGCATCTGCCCGGTGTTCCGCATCGACCCGCCCCGGTAGCCGTACGACGCCGGCGGCCGCGCGTGGCACGGTGACCGGCATGGACTTCGGCATCGTCTTCCGGCCCGAGCTGCCCCCCGAGGAGCTGCCGGGTGTGGCCCGTGACGTCGAGGCCGCGGGGCTGGACCAGCTGTGGCTGTGGGAGGACTGCTTCCTGCACGGCGGGACCGCCACCGCGGCCGTCGCGCTGGCCCACACCGGCGCCCTCACCGTCGGGGTCGGGCTGTTCCCGGTGCCGCTGCGGAACCCGGCGGTCGTCGCCATGGAGACCGCCTCGCTCGCCCGGCTGTTCCCGGGCCGCTACCTGCCGGTCCTCGGGCACGGCGTGCTCGACTGGATGGGCCAGGTCGGCAACCGGGTCGCCTCGCCGCTGACCCTGCTCGCCGAGCACACGACCGCGGTACGGGACCTGCTCGCCGGTCGCGAGGTCACCCGCTCCGGGCGCTACGTCTCCCTGGACCGGGTCCGGCTCGACCACCCGCCGACGACCGTCCCACCGGTGCTGGTCGGCGGGCGCGGGCCGCGCACCCTGCGGCTGGCCGGGGACCTCGCCGACGGGGTCCTGCTCGACTCGGGCCTGTCCCCCGCCGACGTCCGGTCCTCGCTCGACGCGTGCGGCCCGGGCGGCGCCGCGGACGGGTTCCGGCGCATCGGCTACGTCGCACTGCCGGAGCACCGGGCCGAGGTGGAGGCGGTCGTCCGGAGCCACGCCGCGGCCGGGCCGGACACCGTCGTCCTGGTCCCGCCGGCCGGCGCCCCGGACCCGCGTCCCTGGCTGGAGGCCGTCTCCGCGGCCCGCAGGACGCTCACGCCGGAGCGGTGAACCCCGAGCGCAGCTCCCGCTTGCGGATCTTCCCGGTCGCCGTCCTGGGCAGCGGCTCGTCGGTCCACCGCACGTGCGCGGGCGCGGCGAACTCCCCCACCCGCGCGGCGACGGCGGCGCGGACGGCGTCGTCGTCGCGGGCCGCTCCGGGGCGGGCCCGGACCAGTGCGGCGACCTCCTCGCCCAGGCGCGGGTGCGGCACGCCGAGCACCGCCACCTCCAGCACCCCGTCGACGGTGTGGATCGCCGCCTCCACCTGCGCGGAGTACACGTTCTCCCCACCGCGCAGCACGACATCCTTCAACCGGTCCACGACGTACACCCAGCCGTCGGTCACGTGCCCCAGGTCGCCGGTGCGGAACCAGCCGTCGACGAACGCCTCGGCGTCGGCGTCGGGCCGGTTCCAGTAGCCGCGGACCACGTTCGGGCCGCGGAACCACAGCTCGCCGACCTCGCCGTCGCGCAGCGCCTCCCCGTCCGGGCCGGCGACCCGCAGCCGGGCCCCCGGCGCGGGCCGGCCGACCGAGTCGGGACGGGCCCGGTACTCGGACCCGGTGTTCGCGCAGATCGCCGAGGTCGTCTCGGTCAGGCCGTAGCCGTTCGCGGCCCCGGCGCCGAGGTCGCGCCCGATCCGCGCGACGAGCTCGGGCGGCACGGGTGCCCCGCCCATCCCGACCGTCCGCAACGACGCGAGGTCGGCGGGGTCGGCGCCGTCGAGCAGCTCCGCCGTCGTCGACGGGACACCGTTGGAACGGGACAGCCGCTCGGACCGGACGACGGCCCGCGCCGCGGCCGGGTCCCAGCGGTGCAGGGTCGCGAGCTTCGCCCCGCCGAGCACGGCGCCGACGAGTCCGTTGATGCCGGCGATGTGGAACATCGGGTACATCAGCAGCGTCCCCTGCTGCCCCGGCGGCGGTCCCACCCCGGAGTCGAGCGCGGTGGCGCGGGCCTGCAGCGCGACGTTGAGCAGGTTCGTCACGTGGTTGCGGTGGGTGCCGACCGCGCCCTTCGGTCGGCCGGTGGTGCCGGAGGTGTAGAGGATCGTCGCGTCGTCGTCCGGGCCGGGCGCGGCGACCCCGACCGGGTCACCGGGGCCGTCGGTGCGCAGCCCGAGGTCCTCCCACCCGGTCACCGGACCGGGCGCGGGCGCGCCGCCCCCGCGGACCCGGACGACCGGCACCCCGGTGCCGCTCCCACCGCACAGGGCGGCGCACCGTTCCGGGTCGGCCACGACCAGCCCGGCACCGGAGTCGGCCACCGCCCACGCCAGCTCGGGTGCGCTCCACCAGGCGTTCAGCGGGACGACGACCAGCCCCGCGACCTGGGCGGCGAAGAAGACCACCGGCCACTCCGGCAGGTTCCGCATCGCGATCGCGACCCGGTCGCCGGGGCGCAGCCCGAACCGTCCGGTGAGCACGCAGGCCAGGTCGGCGACCAGGCTCCGGTGCTCGCCGTAGGTGCGACGCTCGCCGTGGTGGACGGTGAACGTGCGCTCCGGCCACGCCGCCGTCGCCGCCCACAGCTCGGCCAGGGTGCGCGGGCCACGCCGGTAGACCCGCATCGCGGCGCCGCGCACGTCGGCGTCGACCAGCTCGAACTCCCCGCCGGGCGCGGTCAGTGCGGCGATCACCGGGCCGAGCCCGGTGGTCGCGGCGGTGTCGTCTCTCGGGGTGTCTCGCATCGGCGCACCTCCTCGTGCCCGTCCGTCCTACCCCGGCGGGGTCCGGAGGGGAAGCCGTGGTCGTTCGCTCTCGACAACGATCGTGTCCCGACTCACCGCGCACCAGTACGCCTGTCCCATTTAGGCTCGGGTCGTGATCACACGGTGAGCCCCCGCCCGTCGCTGTCCGGATGGTGGCGCTGGCTGCTGCTCGCCGCGCTGACCGTGCTCGTGACCGCCGGGCTCGCCGCGGTCGACGTGCCCTCCCCCGCCCTGTTCGCCGGGCTGCTGGTCGCGACCGTCCTCGCCCTGACCGGGCTCGGCCCCGCCCGGGTCGCCCGCCCGGCGACGTCGGGTGCGCAGGCGGTCATCGGCGTCGTCATCGGCCTGCTCGCCCGCCCGGACACCCTGGCCGCGGTGGCAGCCGAGTGGCTGCCGGTCCTGCTGATCAGCCTCGCGACGCTGCTGGTCAGCATGGGATCCGGACTCCTCATGGGTCTGCAGCGCGGGGTCACCCCGCTCACCGGGATGCTCGCGCAGACCGCGGGCGGCGCGTCCGGGCTCGTCGCGATCAGCCGCGAGCTGGGCGGCGACGAGCGCACCGTCGCCGTCATCCAGTACCTGCGGGTCGGGCTGGTCACCGCGACGATGCCGGTGGTCGCCGCGGTCGTCTACGGCGCCTCCCCCGGCGCACCCGCCGCCGCGACCACCGGCCCCGGCGCGCCGTGGTCGGTCGGGCTCGCGGTGACCGCGCTGTGCGTGGGCGTCGGCGTCCCGCTCGGGAAGCTCGCCCGGGTCCCCGCCGGTGCGCTGCTCGGACCGATGGTGGTGGCGCTGGTCATCAGCCTGGCCGGGTTCTCCTTCGCCGCGTCGGTGCCGCTGCCGCTCGTCGACGTCGCCTACGCCGTCATCGGCTGGCAGGCCGGGCTGCGCTTCACCCGGGCCGCGCTCGGCACCGTCGCGCGGGTGCTGCCGCTGGCGACCGCGCTGATCCTGGGCGTCGTCGCGCTCTGCGCCGGACTGGGGCTGCTGCTGTCGCACTTCACCGGCATGACCCCGCTGGAGGGCTACCTCGCGACCACCCCGGGCGGGGTGTACGCGGTGCTGGCGACGGCGATCTCCTCCGGCGTGGACGTCACCTCGGTGGTCGCGGTGCAGGTGCTGCGGGTGATCCTGATGCTGCTGGTCGCGCCGTGGATCGCGCGGCTGGTCGGCCGGCGGCTCGGCCCGGGCGGCG
>NZ_WWFY01000182.1:0-5313 GCF_009864975.1 Pseudonocardia sp. SID8383 | reverse complement strand
CTGCGGGTGCGGGCCGGGACGGACCGGGTGCCGCACCCCGGCGACCGGTGCCGCGTGCGGTCGCGGGGTGCCGTGCACGTCGTGCCCGCCGTCCCGGGACCCCGCTGAGCGGGACACCCGGGCCGGTTCAGGCGGCGGCGGGCTCGTCCGGCCGGGCGGCCAGCTTCGCCAGCCGCTTCTCGGTCGGCCAGCGGACGTTCCACGCCCACCCGAGCTTCTCGAACAGCCGGATCGTGCCGGCCGAGATGTCGATCTCGCCGCGGCCGACGCCGTGCCGGGCCGAGGTGGGGTCGGCGTGGTGCAGGTTGTGCCAGGACTCGCCCATGCTGGGGACGGCGAGCAGCCAGACGTTGGTGGAGCGGTCCCGGGCCCGGTACGGCCGCTCACCGACGAGGTGGCAGATCGAGTTGGTCGACCACGCGACGTGGTGCGACACCGCGACCCGGACCAGCCCGGCCCAGAAGAACGCGGTGAACGCGCCCCACCAGGACCAGGTCACCAGGCCGCCGACGACGCCGGGCCCGAACACGGACAGGATCGTCAGGACGGTGAAACCGCGGTGGACCCGGTCGATGTCGGGGTCGGCGAGCAGGTCCGGGGCGAAGCGGCGCTGGTCGGTCAGCGACCGGTCGAAGATCCAGCCCATGTGGGCGTGCCAGAAGCCGCGGACCAGCGCGGCGGGGGAGGTGCCGTAGCGCCACGGCGAGTGCGGGTCGCCCTCGGCGTCGGCGTAGGCGTGGTGACGGCGGTGGTCGGCCACCCAGTGCCGGACCGGCCCCTGGACGGCGAGGCTGCCCGCGACGGCGAGCGCGATCCTCAGGGGCCGGTTCGCGGTGAACGAGCCGTGGGTGAAGTAGCGGTGGAAACCGACGGTCACCCCCAGCATGGACACGACGTAGAGGCCGAGTGCGAGGCCGGCGTCGAGCCAGGTCAGGCCCCAGCCCCACGCGAGCGGGACCGCGGCGACGAGCGCGATCGCCGGGACGATCGCGAACGCGTAGACGAACAGGTGCGGAACGGGATGCCGGAGCCGGTCGGAGAAGTCGGAGCGCGGCGCGGGCCGGGTGTCGGTCACACCCCCCGATGGTTCCGGCTCGCACCAGAACGGACAGTGGGGACAACCCCCCTCACTCACCGTGAGTGGGGTCTCCTCAGGTCGTGGCGGGCTGGGCGGCCTCTCGTAGCAGCGGCTTCACACGCTCGCCGAACTTGGTGACGCCGTCGACGAAGTCGGGCCAGGTGAGCAGCGCCCCGTCGATGCCGGTGGTCGCGGCGATCTCGTCGAGCTGGGCCGCGACCCGCTCGTAGGAGCCCTTCACCACCGGCAGTGACAGGAACGCCATGTTCCCCTCCGACGCGGGACGCTCCAGGGACGCCAGCAGCTGGGCCGAGGTGCCGTCCGGGTTGGTGTCCAGCGACGCCCCGGTGGTCATGTAGCTGATGGCCTCGAGGTCGGCGTTCTCGACGATGTGCGCGCACAGCCGGTCGGCCTCGTCGTCGGTCTCCTCGGCGATGATGCAGTACAGCGCGTAGGTGCCGACGTCGCGGCCCGCCTCGTCGCCGAGCCGGCGCACTCCGGCGGCGATGTCCCCGACCTTCGAGCGCTCGGCCATGATGAAGTTCCGGTCGCCGTGCTCGGCGGTGAACGCCTGGCCCGCCGGCGACTGGCCCGCGCAGACGATCGTCGGGGTGTGCAGCGGCTTGGGGCGCATGTCGGCGTCGTCGAAGGAGAAGAACTCGCCGGAGAAGGTCGTGGTCCCCTCGCTCCACAGTGCCCGCAGCGCCCGCACGTACTCGGCGGCGTAGGCGTAGCGACGTTCGAAGTACTCGTCGCCGGGCCACAGCCCCATCTGCGTGTACTCGGGCTTGTTCCAGCCGGTCACGATGTTGAGCCCGCAGCGTCCGCCGGAGATCTCGTCGATCGTCGCGACCATCCGGGCGGCCATGATCGGGTGGGTGGCCAGCGTGGTCACCGACGGGTAGAGCCCGATCCGCTCGGTCACCGCGGCGAGCCCGCCGAACAGGGTGAACGACTCCAGGCACTCGCCCCAGAAGTCGCTCGGCCCGCCCGACCCGCGGTGCTTCATCATCGAGAGCACGAAGTCGAGGCCCTGGCGCTCGGCCTCCTGGGTGATCGCCACGTTGTGGGCGAAGCTCGGCCGGTACTGCGGGCTGCCGGTGGACAGGATGTAGCCGTTGGTCGCGTTCGGGATGAAGACGCCGTAGTGCACTCAGACCTCCGGGGTGGACAGCTGTGTGACGGTGCTGGGCAGGTCGGCGACGTCGGCGTACTTGGCGTCGAGGTCGGCGAGGTTGCGGGCGTGGACGCCGGCGTCGCGGTCGGCGCAGGCGTCGGCGACGACGACCGGGCGGAACCCGGCGGCGAGCGCGTCGGTGGCGGTGGCGCGGACGCAGCCCGACGTCGACACCCCCGTGACGACGATGGTGTCGACCCCGCGGGCCCGCAGCGTCGCGGCGAGCGAGGTCCCGGCGAAGGCGGACGCGTGCTGCTTGGCCAGCAGCGTCTCGCCCGGCGCCGGGTCGAGGACGAGCCGGCCCCAGTCCCCGGGGGCGCCCTCGGCGAAGCAGGACAGGGCGGGGACCTTCGCGGCGAAGAACCCCGCGTCGGCGAGGTCGGCGGCGTAGCGCACGACGGTCCAGACGACCGGGTGCCCGCCCGCGCGGGCCGCGGCGACCACGGCGTCGCAGCCGCCGGTGACGCGCTCCGCGGTCGCGGCGTCCCCGAGGAAGAAGGGCCCGTCCGGCTCGGTGTAGGCGGCCACGAGGTCCACCACGACGACGGCCGGTGCCGCGCCCCAGCCGACCCGGCCCGAGAACGGCGCACCGTGCGGTCCCGACCCGGCCCCGGTCACCGGCGGTCCCCGGTCATCACGGCGCGGGCGTTGGCGATGTGGCTGACCATCACCGCGGAGGCCCAGCCGCCGTCCCCGGCGCGCAGTGCGGCGACGATCTCGGCGTGATGGGCGAGGCTGCGGGCCAGCGACGCCGCATCGTAGGTGTGGAAGGTGCGCAGCACGACCGGTGCGTGCACCACGCCGGCGAGCGCGGAGGCGAGCGCGGGGGTGTCGGCGATCTCGAGCAGCCGGGCGTGGAACCGCCGGTTCAGGGCGACCAGGGCGTCGAGGTCCTGCCCGGGGCCGGGGCCGCCGACGGCGAGCATGCGCCCGGCGAGGTCGTCGAGCTCGTCGAGGTCGGCGGCGGTCGCGCGGGCGGCGGCCAGCGCCGTGGCCCGCGGCTCCAGCGCGGTGCGGACCCCGAAGATGTCGTCGAGGTCGGCCTCGGAGAACGTGGCGACCCGCGCACCGCGGTGCGGGTGCAGCTCGACCAGCCCCTCAGCGGCCAGCCGGGACAGCGCCTCGCGGACCGGGGTGCGCGACACCCCGAGGCGGTCGGCGAGCTCGACCTCGCCCAGGTGGGCACCCGCGGCCAGCGCGCCGGTGAGGATCTCCTCGCGCAGCGCGGCCTGGGCGCGCTCGGAGGCGCGCCGGGGAGTCGTGTCGACCATCGTCACCTCCGGCGTCGGGCTGTATGCAACCTACGAGTGCCGCCGGTCACGCACAAGGCTCCACCTGTTGTTACGTCCGGATGACAGGCAGAGTGGGCGATGCGTGTACACAATCCAGCTCGACGAAGGGACCCCGCCGTGGCCGACCTCCTCAGCCGACCCGGGAACCGCCGGGCGCGCCTGCGTGCCCTGCTCGACGCCGGCACCCCGGTGCTCGCCCCCGGCGCCTACGACGCGCTGTCCGCGCGGCTGGTCGAGCAGGCCGGGTTCGACGTCGTCTACATGACCGGGTTCGGGACGACGGCCGGGCTGCTCGGCCGGCCCGACGTCGGCCTGCTCGGGGGTGCGGAGATGGCCGCGCACGCCGGCAGGCTGGCCGACGCCGTCGACCTCCCGCTGATCGCCGACGCGGACACCGGTTACGGCAACCCGCTCAACGTCATCCGCACCGTCCGCGACTACGAACGGGCCGGGGTCGCCGCGCTGCACCTGGAGGACCAGGTCATGCCCAAGCGGTGCGGGCACCTCGCGGGCAAGCAGGTGGTGCCCGCCGCGGAGATGGCCGCGAAGGTGCGGGCCGCCGTCGACGCCCGCACCGACCCGGACCTGCTGGTGATCGCGCGGACCGACGCCGCCGCCGTCGACGGGCTGGACGCGGCGATCGACCGGGCCCGCCGGTTCGCCGACGCCGGCGCCGACCTGCTGTTCGTGGAGGCGCCGACGTCCGAGCGCGACATCGAGACCGTCGCGACCGCGCTGGCCGGGCACCGGCTGGTGTTCAACTGGGCCGAGGGCGGCCGCACCCCGCCGCTGTCGCGCGACCGGCTCGCCGAGCTCGGGTTCGCCCTGGTCCTGTTCCCCGTGGGCACCCTGCTCGCGGCGACGGCCGGGATGCGGGAGCTGCTGGAGCGGCTGCGGGCCGAGGGCACCCCGGCGTCGCTGATCGACCGGCTCGGCGGCCTCGACGCGTTCGCCGAGCTCGCCGGGATCGGGGAGGTCCGTGAGCTGGAGCAGCGCTACCGCGCGGAGGGGGACTGAACAGTTCCCGGACGCCCCGTGCCGCAAACGTCGGCTCCGCGGAGCGGACTCCAGTACACGCCCAGGAGTGGCGCGTCGATATGTCGTACACCACACTCGGTGCAGATGACCTTGCCGACCTGCGGACGTCGACCGGAACGGGGCGGGCGGGCAGGGTCCCGGAATCGCCCCAGGCGGTGGATCGTGCAGCAGAACACTCCCCGGCTCCGCATCTGCGAACGATGCTGGTCGTCGGTCGCGGACGGCTCGGTCTGTCGGATCTTCCGGCACTCCGACCCCGCGACCCCGCTGGAGAGGCCCGCCTTCTCCTACCGGCACCTCGACGGTGACCCGGCGTGCAGCGGGGCGCAGCAGCCCGAGCTGGAGACGGGGTGGGCCGCGTGAGCGCACCCCCCGTGCCGGGACGCGCCCTGCGCCCGGTCCCCGCGCCGGTGCCCGCCGCCCGGACCGCGTTGTCGCCGGTCGACCCGCTGCCGGTGTCATCGGGTGACCTGGAGCGGCTGCGCGAGAACCTCGGACGCGTGCTGGCCGGTCTGCGCTGGCCCGCCCACCGCTGGCAGGTCCTCGCCGAGGCCGAGGCGTGGGGGGTGAGCGGTGTGGTCCGCCAGCAGCTCCTCCCGCTGCCCGACGGGCGGTACCCGTCGTTCGAGGCCGTCGTGGAGGTGCTCACGGCCGCGGCGCGTGGCCGGCTGCGCCCGGTGCCGGTCCGACCCGCGATCGGCGCGGACCGGCTGCACCCCGCCGAGCGG
>NZ_WWFY01000181.1:0-8065 GCF_009864975.1 Pseudonocardia sp. SID8383 | reverse complement strand
GGCGGGCCCGGGGCTGCACGGCGGCACCGGGCTCGACGGGCTGCGCGAGCGCGCCCGGGCCGTCGGCGGCACCCTGCACGCGGGCCCCGACCACGACGGCTGGCTGGTCCGGGCCGACCTGCCCCTGGGCCCGGCACCGGACCCGGACCCGACCCCGGACATCCGCACCGGCACCGGCACCGACGAGGAGGTACCGCGATGAGCACCCGGGTGGTCGTCGCCGACGACCAGGAGGCCGTCCGCACCGGGCTGGTGCTGATCCTCGGCTCGGCACCGGACATCGACGTCGTCGCCGAGGTCGCCGACGGGCTCGCCGCGGTGCGGGCCGCCGCCGAGCACCGGCCCGACGTGGTGCTGATGGACATCCGGATGCCCGGCATCGACGGCATCGAGGCCACCCGGCGGATCCTCACGGAGGGCTCCGCGCAGGTCCTGGTGCTGACCACGTTCGACCTCGACGAGCTCGTCGACGGCGCGCTGGCGGCGGGCGCGGGCGGTTTCCTGCTCAAGTCGGTCGACGCGGCCCGGCTCACCGACGGGGTCCGGGCGGTCGCCCGCGGCGAGGGCGTGCTGGCACCGGAGGTGACCCGGCGGGTGATCCGCCGCTACGCGGGGGCGCCGCGGCCGTCGTCGGTGCCGGGGCTGGAGAGGCTCACCGCACGCGAGACCGACGTGCTCGCCGGACTCGGCCGCGGACTCTCGAACGCGGAGCTGTCCGCGGAGCTGGTGATCTCGGAGGGGACGACGAAGACGCACGTCTCCCGGGTGCTGGCGAAGCTGGGGCTGCGCTCGCGCACGCAGGCCGCCATCGCCGCCCAGGAGGCCGGGCTCGTGTGAGCCCGGCCTCCCGGGGGTGGCTCAGCCCTGGCCGCGCGCCGTCTCGAGCGCGCGCCGGGTCAGCACCTGCACCAGGTGGGTGCGGTAGGCGACCGACCCGTGGGTGTCGGCAGGCGGCTCGGCGCCCTCGGCGGCCAGCGCGGCCGCCTCGGCGACCGACTTCCCGTCCTTCAGCGCCTGCTCCGTCGCGGTCGCCCGCAACGACGTCGACCCCATGTTGACCAGGCCGATCCGGTCGTCGGACACGGCGACGGCGACGATCGCCCAGTCGTTGCTGCGACGGGTGAACTTCTCGTACGCCCAGCCCTTGTCCCCGCAGCGCGGGATCCGGATCTCGACGATCAGCTCGTCGGGCTCGCGGACCGTGGTGAACACGCCGGTGTAGAACTCGCCGATCGGCACGGTCCGCTTCCCGCGCGGCCCCTGCAGGACGACGGTGGCGTCCAGCGCGAGCAGCGCGGCGGGCAGGTCCGCGGCCGGGTCGGCGTGGGCGACGGTGCCGCCCAGCGTGCCCCGCGCCCGGATCTGCGGGTCGCCGACGGTGCGGGCGACGGCCCCGAGCAGCGGGACCTCCTTCGCGACCTCGGCCGAGTCGACCACGTCGCGGTGCTTGGTCGCCGCACCGACGGCGAGCTCGTCGCCCTCGACGCGGATGTAGCTCAGCTCCGGCAGCCGGCCGATGTCGATCAGGAACTCCGGCGCGCCGAGGCGCACCTTCATGACCGGGATCAGGGAGTGGCCGCCGGCCAGGACGCTGGCGTCCTCGCCCTTCTCGGCGAGCAGCGCGATGGCGTCGTCGAGGGTGTCGGGGCGGGCGTAGTCGAACGCGAGGGGGATCATGCGCCGGCCTCCCCACGGGAGAAGGCGGGCGCGGTGCGCAGCGCGTCGGACTCGGCCTCGGCCTTCTGCGCGGCGTCCGGGTCCTTGCCCGCGGCGACGAGCACGGCGCGCACGATGTTGTGGTAACCGGTGCAGCGGCAGAGGTTGCCCTCCAGGCCCTCACGGACCTTCCGCTCGTCCAGGTCGTCGTCGTGGCTGATCAGCGACACCGCGGACATGACCATGCCCGGGGTGCAGAAGCCGCACTGCAGCCCGTGCTCGGACCGGAACGCCGCGGTGACCGGGTGCTCGGGGCGGCCCTCGGACGCGCCGTCGAGCCCCTCCATGGTGGTGACCGACTGCTGGTCGGCCTGCACCGACAGCACGGTGCACGACTTGACCGCGTCGCCGTCGAGCAGCACGGTGCACGCACCGCAGGACGTGGTGTCGCAGCCGATGTTGGTGGCCTTCAGCCCGACGGTCTCCCGCAGGTAGTGCGCGAGCAGCTGGCGGGGCTCCACGTCGGCGCTGGTGGGCTCACCGTTGACGGTGATCTCGACCTTCACTTGGAGGCCTCCTGGATGGCTTCCCAGACCCGCATCGGGGTCAGGGGCATGTCGATGTGCGTGACGCCGAGGTGGGACAGGGCGTCGATGACCGCGCTCTGGGTGGCGGGGGTGGAGCCGATCGTCCCGGCCTCGCCGATGCCCTTGTAGCCCATCGGGTTGACCGGCGTCGGGGTCGTCATCTCGACCAGGTCGAAGCTGGGCAGCTCGGCCGCCGACGGGATGCCGTAGTCGGCGAAGGTCCCGGTGAGCGGCTGGCCCTCCTCGTCGTAGATGACCTCCTCGAGCAGCGCCTGCGCGATGCCCTGGGCGATCCCGCCGTGCCGCTGCCCGTCGCAGAGCAGCGGGTTGAGGATGGGGCCCGCGTCGTCGACGGCGATGATCTTCTCGACCGTCACCTTGCCGGACTCGGTGTCGACCTCGACGACGCAGACGTGCGCGCCGAACGGGAAGGTCGGCTTCTTGCCGTCCCAGGTGGTGTCGACCTTGAGCTGCTCGGCGGCCGCCAGCTCCGCCAGGGTCACCGACTTCGCGCCGGGGACGCCCTTGACGGTGATCGCGGCGTTCGCCGGGTCGAGCTCCAGGTCGTCGACACCCGCCTCGAGCAGCTCGGCCGCGCGCTGCTTGGCCAGGTCGATCAGCTCGGCCGAGGCCTGGTGCACCGCGACGCCGCCGGTCTGCAGCGACCGCGACCCCATGGTGCCGCCGCCGCGCGGGACGAGGTCGGTGTCGCCGTGCTTGACGGTGATCTTCTCGATCGGGACGCCGAGCTGGTCGGACGCGAGCATCGCCCACGCCGTCGCGTGCCCCTGGCCGTGCGGGGAGGTGCCGGTCAGCACGGTCACCGAGCCGTCCGGGTGCACCTCGACCGAGGCGTCCTCGGCGAACGCGCCACCACCGGTGATCTCGACGTAGGAGGACACGCCGATGCCGATCTGGCGGGCGTCGCCGGACTCGCGGCGAGCCTTCTGCTCGGCGCGCAGCCGGTCGTAGCCGGCGTTCTCCAGGGCGAGGTCGATCGCCTTGGCGTACTCGCCGGAGTCGTACTCCACCCCGCCCTTGGTCTGGAACGGGAACCGGTCCGGGGCGACGACGTTGAGCTTGCGGACCTCTGCCGGGTCCTTGCCGATCTCGGCCGCGAACAGGTCCATCGCGCGCTCGATCGCGGCGGTCGCCTCGGGGCGGCCGGCGCCGCGGTAGGCGGCGACCGAGGTCGTGTTGGTGACCACGGCCTTCGCGCGGGAGTCGACGTGCTCGATGTCGTAGGTGCCGGGCGCCATCATCCGCGTGAACATCGGCAGGAAGGTGCCCAGGCGCGGGTAGGCGCCGAGGTCCTGCACGACGTCGAGCCGATAGTGGGTGACCTTGCCCGCGCGGGTGCCGCCGATCGTGACGGTCTGGCGCTGGGCCCGGCCCTGCACCATGCCGGTCATGTTCTCGGAGCGGGACTCGTTCCAGCGGACCGGACGTCCCTGCTGCCGGGCGAGCCACGCGACGAGGGCGAACTCGGGGTCGGACCCGATCTTCGCGCCGAAGCCGCCGCCGACGTCCGGCAGGACGACCCGCACCTTCTCCTTGTCCAGGCCCAGCCAGCCGGCGATCTCGTCGCGGCCGCCCTGGGCGTTCTGGTTGGACATGTAGACGGTGACGCGGTCGCCCTCCCAGAAGGCGCTCGCGGCCCGGGTCTCCAGCGGGGCCGCGGCCAGGCGCTGGTTCACCAGGTCCCGGGTGACGACGACCTCGCAGCCGTCGAAGAACGAGGCGTCCTGCTCCTCGTCGTGCCCGTAGGCGGCCGCGGTGTTGGTCCCGGCCTCGGGGAACAGCAGCGTCTCGTCGCGGGCGGCGGCCAGCGGGTCGATCACCACGTCCAGGGGCTCGTACTCGACGTCGACCAGCTCGGCCGCGTCCTCACCCTGGTAGAACTCCTCGGTGAGGACCGCGGCGACCGGCTCGCCGACGAACCGCACGCGGTCGGTCGCGAGGAACGGGCGGGTCATGACCTTGTTCGCGCCCGGGAACAGCAGTGCCGGTGCGATGTCGAGGTCGGCCCCGGTGACGACGGCGACGACGCCGGGCGACGCGAGCGCCGCCGAGGTGTCGATCGACGTGATCGTCGCGTGGGCGAGCGGGGAGCGGACGAGCGTCAGGTGCAACGCCCCGGTCAGCCGCTCCTCGGTCAGGTCGTCGGTGTAGGTCGCGCCGCGCGTGAGGAAGACCGGATCCTCGGTGCGGACGACGCGGGTGCCCAAGATGCTCATCGGACGCGAGCGTATACATCTCGACCGGCCTGTGCGATGCAGACCACAGCGCCCGATCCCCAGGTCAGGGCACCCTTCGCGGAGCGACGCGCGGGCAGATCACCGCATCTGCGGCACGCCGGGGGCCGGTCGTCCCCGACCTCGGATCTGTTGAGAGCGCATCCATCTCGTATCCAAGGACCGGCGAGGGTCAGTCGCGTTCGTCCCACCACGGCCGTCCGGCCCACAGCGCCGAGACCGGTCCGTGCCCGGCACCCAGCGGGTAGGCGTGGCGGACCGCCTCGACGATGTAGCGCTT
The DNA here is from genome assembly GCF_009864975.1 of Pseudonocardia sp. SID8383. NCBI lineage: Bacteria > Bacillati > Actinomycetota > Actinomycetes > Pseudonocardiales > Pseudonocardiaceae > Pseudonocardia > Pseudonocardia sp. SID8383. Next base: position 3,287 of record NZ_WWFY01000181.1, on the reverse strand, counting down.
CCCGAACCGGACCGCCGCCTCCAGCTCCATCCCGCGGGCGAGCCCGGACGCGATCGCGGCGGCCAGGGAGTCCCCGCCGCCGTGGGTGTGGCCGGTGTCGAAGCGCGGGCCGGGCAGCTCGACGGCGGTCTCGCCGTCGTAGAGCAGGTCGAGGCAACCGTCGGTGTCCTCGGCGAGGTGGCCGCCCTTCACCAGGACCGCGCGCGGGCCGAGCGCGTGCAGCGCCTTCGCCGCGGCGTACTGGCCCGCGCGGTCGTGGACGTCGTGCTCGACGAGCAGCCGGATCTCGTCGAGGTTCGGGGTGACCAGCGTGGCCCGCGGGAACAGCGTGTGCCGGTAGGCGTCCAGCGCCTCGGCGGCCAGCAGCGGGTCCCCGTGCATCGAGGCCGCGACCGGGTCGACGACGAACGGCGTGGCCAGACCGGCGCCGATGCCGCATCCGTCGCAGGCCCGCGCGACGGTCTCGATGATCTCGGCGTTCGCGAGCATCCCGGTCTTCGCGGCCTGCAGCCCGATGTCGGAGGCGACCGTGGCGATCTGCCCGGCGATCGTGTCGACCGGGATCGTGTGCACGCCGGTGACGCCCACCGAGTTCTGCACGGTCACCGCGCAGACGGCGAGGCAGCCGTGCACCCCGCAGGCGGCGAAGGTGCGCAGGTCCGCGGCGATGCCCGCGCCGCCGCCGGAGTCGGTTCCGGCGATCGTCATGACCCGCGGGGGTGTGGTGCCGACGGTGGGTTCCATGGACGTGTCCTCCCTGGCCGGCATTACCCGGCCGGTACGCGGTCGGCGACGCCGGTCCGGTGGGACCCGGCCGCCCTCTCAGCCCGCCTGCTCCGCGAGCTCCCGCGTCGTGCGTGGTCGCCGACGACGGTAGACGGTGCCGGGGCCGCGGGTGGGATCCCCGCGGCCCCGGCGGTGCACGTCCCGGTCCGGGCCTCAGTCCGTGGCGGAGATCGGCAGGTAGACCCGGCCGCCCTCGTCCCGGAACTCCCCGGACTTCTCCGCCATCCCGGCCTCGATCGCCTCCACACTGGTCAGCCCGTGCGCCTCGGCGTAGTCCCGGACGTCCTGGGTGATCTTCATCGAGCAGAACTTCGGCCCGCACATCGAGCAGAAGTGCGCCGTCTTCGCGGGCTCGGCCGGCAACGTCTCGTCGTGGTAGGCGGTCGCGGTGTCCGGGTCGAGCGAGAGCGCGAACTGGTCACGCCAGCGGAACTCGAACCGGGCCTGCGAGAGCGCGTCGTCGCGGGCCTGGGCGTGCGGGTGGCCCTTGGCCAGGTCCGCGGCGTGCGCGGCGATCTTGTAGCTGATCACCCCGACCTTGACGTCGTCGCGGTTCGGCAGTCCCAGGTGCTCCTTGGGCGTGACGTAGCAGAGCATCGCGGTCCCGGCCTCGGCGATGCGGGCTGCGCCGATCGCGGAGGTGATGTGGTCGTAGCCGGGCGCGATGTCGGTGGCCAGCGGGCCGAGGGTGTAGAACGGCGCCTCGTCGCACCACTCCTCCTCCAGCCGCACGTTCTCGACGATCTTGTCCATCGGGACGTGGCCGGGACCCTCGATCATGACCTGCACGTCGTGGCCGCGGGCGATCCTCGTCAGCTCGCCGAGGGTGGCGAGCTCGGCGAGCTGGGCCTCGTCGTTCGCGTCGGCGATCGAGCCGGGGCGCAGGCCGTCGCCGAGGGAGAACGTGACGTCGTAGCGGCGCAGGATCTCGCACAGCTCGTCGAAGTGGGTGTAGAGGAACGACTCGGCGTGGTGCGCCAGGCACCACGCGGCCATGATCGACCCGCCGCGGGAGACGATCCCGGTGACCCGCTTCGCGGTGAGCGGCACGTGGCGCAGCAGCACGCCGGCGTGCACGGTCATGTAGTCCACGCCCTGCTCGCACTGCTCGAGCACGGTGTCGCGGTAGACCTCCCAGCTCAGGGCGGCGGGGTCGCCGTTCACCTTCTCCAGGGCCTGGTAGATCGGGACGGTGCCGATGGGGACCGGCGAGTTGCGCAGGATCCACTCGCGGGTCTCGTGGATGTCCCGGCCCGTCGACAGGTCCATCACGGTGTCGGCACCCCACCGCGTCGCCCACACCATCTTCTCCACCTCCTCGGCGATCGAGGAGGTCACCGCGGAGTTGCCGATGTTGGCGTTGACCTTGGTGAGGAACCGCTTGCCGATGATCATCGGCTCGCACTCGGGGTGGTTGCGGTTGGCCGGGATCACGGCCCGGCCGCGGGCGACCTCGGCGCGGACGAGCTCCGCGTCGCACCGCTCGCGGACGGCGATGTAGGCCATCTCCGGGGTGACGATCCCGGCCCGCGCCCAGGACATCTGGGTCCCCGGCTCCCGCGACCCGACCCACGGCTCCCGCAGCCGGGGCAACCCGGCGTACAGGTCGACGGTCGCGTCGGAGTCGGTGTACGGGCCGGAGGTGTCGTAGACGTCGTGGTGCTCGCCGTTGGAGAGCGAGATCCGCCGGACCGGGACGGTGATGCCGTCGGGTCCGGAGATCCAGGCCTTGGCCGACCCCTGGATCGGGCCGGTGGTGACCTGCTGCGGGCGCACTGGTGCCGTCGTCATGACAGTCCTCCCTGGCCGGCATTACCCGGCCGGTTCTGCGGTCGGCGACCGGCGAGTCGCCCTCTCAGCCCCGCGCGACGGAGCTCCCGCGTGTTCAGTTGGTCGTGCACCGGCACCGTAGGCACCGTCCGGCGCCCCGCACCAGCCCCTCACCCGGCTGCGAGGAATGATCACAGGAGGTATCGGGTTCTCCACCGGTATGACGCAGAACGCTGAGCTCTCCCCGACCGACTGGGTCCGCGAGCAGACCGAGAAGATCCTCGAGAACGGCACCACCGAGGGCGTCACGGTCATGGACCGTCCGATCATCCTGGTCACGACGACCGGCGCGAAGTCCGGCAAGCAGCGCTACGTGCCGGTGATGCGCGTCGAGCACGACGGCTCCTACGCGATGATCGCGTCCAAGGGCGGTACCCCGGAGCACCCGGCCTGGTACCACAACGTGGTCGCGAACCCGCAGGTCCAGGTGCAGGACGGCACGCAGACCGGCACCTTCGTCGCCCGCGAGGTCACCGGGGACGAGCGCCAGGAGTGGTGGGACCGCTCCGTCGCGGCGTACCCGCCCTATGCGGAGTACCAGGAGAAGACCTCCCGGACCATCCCGGTCTTCGTCCTGGAGCCCGCGCGCTGACCCGCCGCGGCCACCCGCGCGCCCGACCCCCCGGTCCGGGCGCGCGGGTGCGCCCTCACGCCGCGACGACGCCGTGCGC
>NZ_WWFY01000180.1:0-7608 GCF_009864975.1 Pseudonocardia sp. SID8383 | reverse complement strand
GAGCGGTGCCGGGTCGGCCATCCGCGACGGGGAGCCACCGCCGGGCACCGCGGGACCGGCGGCGAGCGGCGCGGCCGGGCCGGGGCCGGTCTGCTCCCCCTGCTCTCCCTGCGCCGCGACGGGCTGCTCCCCCGGCGTCACGGTGACGACGACCGCCGCGGCGAGTGCGATCGCCCCGACCACGGGGACCGTCACGGCCAGGACCCGTCTGACCAGTCCGGCCCCCGCCGCCCTCCGGTGCCTGCCGCTCATCGCTCGGCCCTCCCCCACGTCCGGTACCGCCCCGCGTCACCGAGCGTCGAGTCTGGACCAGACGGCGCTGCGGGGCCAGCCCGAACGGGTGAGCGGGAGCGGTGTCACCGCTCCAGTGCGCTGTGCATCCGCGCGAGCCGGTCCTTCCGCTCGGCCCGCAGCGACAGCGCCGTCTCCAGGTCGACCGCCACGAACCGGGTGCGGGTGCGCGGCGCCGACTGGGCGACGACGTCGAGGTCCCCGGAGATCACCGTCGCCACCATCATGTAGCCGCCGCCGGACACCGCGTCCCGGTGCAGCACGATCGGCTCCACACCGCCCGGGACCTGGATGGAGCCGATCGGGTAGGGCGAGTCGACGATGTTCGACGGGTCCTGGCCCGCCCCGAACGGCGGCTCACGGTCGACGGTCTCCAGCTCCCCGCCGGTGTAGCGGAACCCGATCCGGTCCGCGACCGGGGTCAGCGTCCACGTGGTGTCGAGGAAGGTGGCGCGGCCCCGGTCGGTGAGCCGGTGGTCGTAGAGCCCCATCACGACCCGGACCTCGACGTCCTTCGCGAGCGACGGCCGCAGGTCCTCGGGTACGACGAGCCCGGCCCGGCCGGTGCCGGACCCGACGGGCAGGACGTCGCCCTCGGCCAGCGGCCGGCCGTCGAGCCCGCCCAGGGCGCCGAGCGCGTACGTGGCGCGGCTGCCGAGCTTCTCCGGCACGTCGATCCCGCCGGACACCGCGAGGTAGGCCCGTGCGCCGGCCTTGAGGTAGTCGAAGGCCAGCACGTCGCCCTCGGCGACGTCGAAGGACTCCCAGACGGGCACCGCAGACCCGTTGACCTTCGGGGCGATCGTCGCCCCGGCGACGGCGAGGGTCGCCGGGCCGGTGAACACCAGCTCCGGGCCCATGTAGACGATCTCCAGTGCGGCGGCGCCGTCCGGGTTCCCGACCAGCGCGTTCGCGCAGGTCAGCGAGTACTGGTCCAGCGCGCCCGACGGCGGGATGCCCAGGTGGTAGTAGCCGGAGCGGCCACCGTCCTGCACGGTGGTGGACAGACCGGGCTTGCGGACCTCGATGCGTGTCACGCGAGCACCTCCAGCAGGCGCTTGTTGTAGCCGTCGGGGTCGTCGAGGAACGGTTGCAGGTCGAACGCCACCGGACGGGCGGTGATCCGGTACTCCCCCGCCTCGGCGGCGGCGTGGAGCTGGTCGTACTCGTCGCGGTCGATGCCGCGGAACTTGATCATGTCCCCGGGCCGCATGAACACCATGTGCTCGGTGAAGTCGGGCTTGGTCTGGGTCGGGTCGTAGATCGGCGCCGGGGTGATGCCGAACATCTGGTAGCCCCCGGCGCCGCGCACCGAGTAGATGCAGGAGAAGCAGCCGCCGTAGCCGACGGTCTGCTTGGGGGTGTCGGTGCGCGGACGCAGGTACTTCGGCACCACGATCTGCCGGTCCCGGGGCACCATCTGGTACTTGAACGGCAGCCCGGCGACGAAGCCGACCATCGAGGTGAACCAGGGCGAGCCGGAGTGCGCGGCGATGAACTCGTCCACCCCGGCGTAGCCGTTGATGCGGGCCGCGTACTCGATGTCGGTGGCCTCGGGGTCCTGGTGGCGGTCGCGGAACCGCATCAGGGTCTCGGTGGTCCACGGGTCCTGGTAGAGCACCGGGATCTCGACGACCCGGCAGACCAGGGTGACCCCGAGCGCGTCGCCGACCCGGGTCTCCAGCTCCGTCAGCTGCGCCATCAGCGCGTGCGGGTCGAGCACGTCCGGGTCGTAGCGCACCTGGTAGGAGGCGTTCGCCGGGCAGATCTCCAGGATGCCGTCCGGACGTTCGGAGCGGAGCAGGTTGGTGATCGCGACGGCCTTGAAGTTGGCCTGCAGGCTCATGTCCTCGGCCAGCTCGACGAACACGAACTCGTCGCCGCCCCAGCTGTAGCGGGCGCTCATGAGGTCCCCTTCCCTTCGGCCAGCCAGTGTTCGAGGGTCCCGGTGTGGAAGTCGGCGTCGGCGACCCACGGCTCCCCGGCCAGGGTGCGGAGCAGCCCGGCGGTGGTCGGGATCCCGGCGACGGAGAACTCGTCGAGCGCACGCCGGGACCGGGCCAGCGCCTCGGTCCGGTCGGCACCCCACACCACGACCTTCGCCAGCAGCGAGTCGTAGTACGGCGGGACCGTCCCGTCCGGCTCCAGCCAGGTGTCGCAGCGCACCCACGGCCCCGCCGGCAGCGTGACCCGCCCGACGCCACCGGGCTGGGGCAGGAAGTCCCGTTCCGGGTCCTCCGCGCAGACCCGGAACTCGATCGCGTGCCCGCGCCGGGAGATGCCGTCCTGGGTGAACCGCAGCGGCTCCCCCGCGGCGACGCGCAGCTGCTCGGCGACGAGGTCGATGCCGGTGACGAGCTCGGTGGTGGGGTGCTCGACCTGGATGCGGGTGTTCATCTCGATGAAGAAGAACTCGCCCGTCTCGTCGTCGACGAGGAACTCCACGGTGCCGGCCGAGGTGTAGCCGACCTCGCGGCACAGCGCGACCGCCGCGGCCGTCATCGCCTCGCGCGTCGCCCCGGTGATCCCCGGCGACACCGCCTCCTCGACGACCTTCTGCCTGCGGCGCTGCAGCGAGCACTCCCGCTCGAACAGGTGGACGGCGTCGCGGCCGTCGCCGAGGACCTGCACCTCGACGTGCCGGGCGCGCTCGACGAACCGCTCCAGGTACATGGTGCCGTCGCCGAACGCCTTCTCCGCCTCGGTCGAGGCCTGGCCGAACGCGGTGCGCAGCGCCTCGGCGTCGGCGACGACCCGGATGCCCCGGCCTCCGCCGCCCGCGGCGGCCTTGAGCATCACCGGGTAGCCGACCTCCTGGGCGGCGGCGACCGCGGCGTCGGCGTCGGCGACCCCGCCGGGGGTACCGGGCACGGTCGGGACCCCGGCGGCGCGGGCGACCTCCCGGGCGGCGACCTTGTCGCCCATCCGCTCGATCGTCGCCGCGTCCGGGCCGACGAAGGTCAGGCCCGCACCGGCGACGGCGGCGGCGAACGACGCCCGCTCGGACAGGAACCCGTAGCCGGGGTGGACGGCGTCGGCGCCGGTCTCCTCCGCCGCGGCCAGGATCGCGTCGGCGACCAGGTAGGACTTCGACGCGGGCGAGGGCCCGATCGCCACGGCGGTGTCGGCCAGGCGCACGTGCAGGGCGTCGGCGTCGGCCTTCGAGTGCACCGCGACGGTGCCGATGCCCAGGTCGCGCGCGGCCCGGATGATCCGGACGGCGATCTCGCCGCGGTTCGCGACGAGCAACCTCATGCCGTCTCCACCACCGCCACGGGCTGGCCGGCGTCCACCTCGTCCTCGTCGCCGACCAGGAACTCGACGACGGTGCCGGTGGCGCCCGCCGGGATCTGGTGGAAGGACTTCATGACCTCGACCAGGCCGATCGCCTGGTCGTCGGTGACGGCGGCGCCGTCCTCGGCGAACGGCGGGCTGCCGGGGTCGGGACGGCGGTAGAACACGCCGGGGATCGGGGAGACGACCTCGTGTCGGGGCACTGCGGGTACTCCTTCTCAGCTGCTCAGGTGTGGCTTCAGCGCGTCGTGCACGGCACGGGCGAGCTCGACGGCGTTCGGGGTGTCGGAGTGCACGCAGACCGAGTCGGCGCGCACGGTGAGCTCCTTGCCGTTCTCCGAGGTCGCCTTCCCCTCGGTGACCGCGCGCAGGGCGCGTTCCGCGGACCGCACCGGGTCGAACGCCTCGTGCTCACGGGTGATGATCAGCGAGCCGTCGTCGCGGTAGTCCAGATCGGCGTAGTACTCGGCGACGAACCCCGCGGGCCGGTCACCCCAGACCTGCTCGTGCACGGTGCCGACCATGCCGACCAGCGGGGCGCCGAAGACGTCGGCGGCGTCGGCGATCGCGGCGGCGACCTCCGGGTCCCGGGCGGACATGCCGTAGAGGGAGCCGTGCACCTTGACGTGGTTCAGCTCCATGTCGTGTGCGCGCAGGAACCCCGCCAGCGCACCGATCTGGTAGACGACGCCCGCGGTCAGCTCCTCGCGGTCGAGCCTCATCTCGCGGCGGCCGAAGCCCTCCCGGTCGGGCAGCGACGGGTGCGCCCCCACCTTCACCCCGTGCCGCTGCGCCAGCGCGACCGTGCGGGCCATCACCCGCGGGTCGGAGGCGTGGAAGCCACACGCCACGTTGGCGACGGTCACCCAGGGCATCAGTCCCTCGTCGTCGCCGCAGTGGTAGATCGAGTACGACTCGCCCATGTCACAGTTGATGTCCACCATGTCCGGTCTCCCTCCCGGTGGGTTCAGGCAGTCTGGCCGGACGCGGCGTTGATCGCCCGCCAGACCGCCTGTGGCGTCGCGGGCATGTCCACATGGGTCACACCGAGGTGGGCGACGGCGTCGATCACCGCGTTCACCACGGCGGGCGAGGAGCCGATCGCGCCGGACTCGCCGATCCCCTTGACCCCCATCGGGTTCGTCGGCGACGGCGTGACCAGCTGCTCGAGCTCGAAGTGCGGCAGGTCGCTCGCGGCGGGCACGGCGTAGGACGCCAGGTTGCCCGCCGTCGGGTTGCCGGCCTCGTCGAAGGTGGCGTGCTCGTAGAGGGCCTGCCCGATGCCCTGGGCGATGCCGCCGTGCAGCTGCCCCTCGACGATCGTCGGGTTCACCACGACCCCGCAGTCGTCGACGGCGACGTAACGGCGGATCCGGGTGAACCCGGTCTCGGTGTCGACCTCGGTGACGCACACGTGCGTCCCGAACGGCCAGGTGAAGTTCGGCGGGTCGAACGCCGAGTCCGCGGTGAGGTTGGGCTCCATGCCCTCGGGCAGGTCGTTCGCCAGCGACGCCGCGCCCGCCACCTCCTGGATGGTCACCGACGGCCCGGCCGTCCCCGCCACCGAGAACCGGCCGCCGGTGAACTCCAGGTCCTTCTCGTCGGCCTCCAGCAGGTGTGCGGCGATCTGCATCGCCTTGTCCAGCACCTTGCCCGCGGCCAGGTGCACCGCGGTGCCGCCGACGGCGAGGCTGCGCGAGCCGTAGGTGTCGCGCCCGAACGGCGCGACGAGGGTGTCGCCGTGCAGGACCTCGACGTCGTCGGGGTGTACACCGAGGCGGTCGGCGACGATCTGCGACCAGGCGGTCTCGTGGCCCTGCCCGTGTGGGGAGGTGCCGGTGACGACCTCGACCTTGCCGCTGGTCGTCATGCGCACGGTGGCCTGCTCCCAGCCGCCGGACTGCAGCCGGACCCCCGCCGCGACCTTCGACGGCGACAGCCCGCCGGACTCGGTGAAGTTGCCGAACCCGATCCCGATCTGCACCGGGTCCGAGGAGGAACGGCGGCGGGCCTGCTCGGCGCGCAGCTCGTCGTAGCCGACCAGCTCCATCGCCCGGCGCATGCAGGTCTCGTAGTCCCCGGAGTCGTACTGCACCCCGGACGGGACCGTGCGCGGCTCGAGGAACGTGGGGTGCAGGTTGCGCAGCCGCACCTCGGCGGCGTCCATGCCGAGCTCGCGGGCCAGGTCGTCCATGATCCGCTCGTGGCCGTAGGCGGCCTCCGACCGGCCGGCGCCGCGGTAGGCGTCGGTCGGGGTGAGGTTGGTGAACACACCCTTCGCGGTGAAGGAGTAGTGCCCGAAGTCGTAGAGCCCGCAGAAGGTGAACGCGCCGAACACGGCGATGCCCGGGGTGAGCAGCTGCAGGTAGGCGCCCATGTCGGCGAGCAGCTCCACCTTCATCCCGAGGATCTTCCCGGCGCGGGTGGCGGCGACGGAGACGTCCTGGATCTGGCCGCGGCCGTGCGTGGTGGCCTGGTGGTGCTCCGAACGGGTCTCGGTCCACTTCACCGGGGTCCGCAACCGGCGGGCGAGGACGAGGGCGAGGAACTCCTCGGCGTAGACGTTCAACTTCGCGCCGAACCCGCCGCCGACGTCCGGGGCGACGACCCGGATCCGGGTGTCCGGGATGCCGGTGACCGCGGCGAGGATGTCACGCACGAAGTGCGGTACCTGGGTGGCGGTGTAGACGGTGAACCCGGCGCCGACCGGGTCCGGCACGCACACCACCGCGCGCGGCTCCATCGGCGAGGGGACGACCCGCTGCTGCAGGTAGCGCCCGGACACGACGACCTCGGCCTCGGCGAAGGCGGTGTCCACGTCGCCGGTGGCCAGCGGCCAGGTGTAGCAGTGGTTGGTGCCCATCTCCTCGTGCACGACCGGGGCGCCGTCGGCGAGGGCGTCGGCCATGTCGACCACGGCGGGCAGCTCGGCGTACTCGACGTCGACGAGGTCGGCGCCGTCGCGGGCGGCCGCGGCGCTGGTGGCGAGGACGACCGCGACACCGTCGCCGACGTGGTTGACCTCGTCGCGGGCGAGCGGGCGGTGGTCGGGGATCCGGATGTCCTCGGTGACCGGCCAGCCGCACGGGATGCCGGCGAGGAACTCGTCGTCGACGTCGGCGGCGGTGAGCACCGCGCGGACCCCCGGGACGGCGGCCGCGGCGGCGGTGTCGACCGCGACGATCCGGGCGTGCGGCAGCGGGCTGCGCACGACGACCATGTGCAGGGTGCCGGGCGGGGCGATGTCGTCGGTCCAGGTGGCCCGGCCGGTGAGCAGCGCCTGGTCCTCCTTGCGCTGCATGCGGGTTCCCACCCACGGTGCCGCAGCGGTACCGGTCTCCTGCGTGGCGGTCACAACGCTCCTTCTGACGACGACTGCGGTCCGTGCCGGACAGCGTGATCCGGAACACGCCGGCGCGGTAGTGTCCGCACTGTCCAGTTCGATGTCCGGTACACGCCGATCCGGCAGGGGGCCAGATGGCGCTGACGCTGCGCACGCTGTGTGCGAGCCGCAGTCTCGGACTGCGGCTCGCGTGTCCGTCCGCGGATCAGGATCGACCGCTCACGTGGGTGCATTCGAGCGAACTGTCCGATCCGACGCCCTATCTCGACGGCGACGAACTGCTGCTGACCACCGGGCTCGGACCGGCGCCCGACCCGGCCGGCTACGTGGACCGGCTCGTCGCGCACGGCCTCGCCGGGCTCGGGTTCGGCTGCGGTCTGGGACACGACGACCTGCTCCCCGCGCTGCGCGAGGCGTGCGCGCGGGCCGGGCTGGCGCTGCTGGAGATCCCCGAGCGCACCCCGTTCCTGGCGCTGACCAAGGCCGTCGCCGAGGCCCGCGCCGCCGACCGCTACGCCGAGGTCGTCCGCACCGACGAGGCGCAGCGGGCGCTCACCGCCGCCGCCCTGGGCGAGGACGACCCCGACACCGGCACCGCCCGAGTGCTGGACCGGCTCACCGACCGCCTCGGCGCCTGGGCGCTGATCTCCGGGGCCGACGGCCGGGTCCGCCGGTCCGCG
>NZ_WWFY01000179.1:0-6961 GCF_009864975.1 Pseudonocardia sp. SID8383 | reverse complement strand
GTGGAGCTGGTCCCCTGGCCCGCCGCCGACGGGGCCGGACCCGGGTCCGCGGACGGCCCGGACGACGTTCCGGACGCGCGGCCGGACCCGGTCGTGGTGCCCGCACCCGGATCGGAGAGGATCTGCGCCCGTGGCGGCCCCGCGGAGGTGGCCGCCGCCCTGCTGATCGCCCGCCGTGCGCGGGCTCAGGTCCGCTCGTACGTCCGTGCGGCCGTGGTGCTCGCCGTGGCCGGCGTGGTCCTCGCCGTACTGGGGACGCCCGCGGTCGTGGTGGCCGCCGTGCCGGTCCTGGGTGCGCTCGGGCTCGCCGCCCGGGGCCCGCACCGCCGATCGTGAGAGGTTGTCACCCTTCTGCGGAGAAGCCCGTTCACGGATCGTTCGTCAACGCGGTTACCTGCTAGTAGGGTATTCCCACGACGGGTGAGAGGTAGGGGGCCCATGACCGGAACCGCCACGCCACGGGGCGCACGACTGTCCCGCGGTGCGCGGCGCGCCCAGCTGCTGCTGGCCGCCCGCGACGTGTTCGCCGACCAGGGCTACCACGCCGCCGCGATGGACGACATCGCCGAGCGGGCAGGCGTCTCCAAGCCCGTGCTGTACCAGCACTTCCCCGGGAAACTGGAGCTGTACCAGGCGCTGCTCACGACCTACGCCGAGGAGCTCGTCGAGCGGGTCTCCAACGCCATCGAGCGGACCGAGCACAACAAGGAGCGCGTGCAGGCCGCCGTCGCGGCGTACTTCGACTTCGTCGCCGGCGAGGGCAAGGCCTACCGCCTGGTGTTCGAGTCCGACCTGCGGGGCGACCCGGAGGCCGCGGCGCTGGTGGAGAGCGCGCTGGACCGCTGCATCGACGCGGTCGCCGGCGCGGTCACCACCGACGCCGGCCTGGACCAGGACCGTGCGCGGCTGCTCGCCGTCGGTCTCGTCGGGCTGAGCCAGGTCGGCGCCCAGTTCTGGCTGGACTCCGACCAGCGGGTCCCGCGCGACGAGGCCGTGGCGCTGATGGCCTCGCTGGCCTGGCGGGGCATCGCCGGGTTCCCGAAGCAGGGCCTCGACCAGATCTGACGACCCGGCCCCGGCGGCGGGGCGAGCGGCTCAGGCCGCCTGCTCCGCCCCGGCGCGGCGCACCAGCGCGGCGATCCGGCCGGTGACCCCGCCGACCCGCTCCACCGGGAGCATGTGCCCGGCGCCGGGGAACACGGTCAGCTCGGCGCGCGGCAGGCTGCGATGGATCCGCCGGGCGAACCGCGGCGGTGTGAGCCGGTCCCGGGTCCCCACGAGGATCTCCACCGGCAGCGACGAGAACGCCGCCAGCGCCTCGTCGCGCTCGTGGCTGGTGAGGGTCGGGGTGAACCCGGAGACCGTCGTCGGGCGGCAGTCGGCAATCGCCTCGCAGGTCGCGCGGACGGCGAGCCGGTCCGGCCGGGTGCCGAGCAGCAACGGCTGCAGCCCGGCCCGCAGCAGCGTGGGGTGGGTCGACAGCGACCGGCGCCCGGTCCACAGCGGGCTGACGGTCACCTTGTCCTTGCCGGCCAGGAACATCTTCGCGGGCCGCCCGGTCATCCCGAGCGTCGCCGCCGCCCCGAGGCCGCCGCTGGCGGTCGCGACGAGCGCGACACCGGTGACCCGGGACGCGACGAGGTCGGGGTGGCGCTGGGCCAGCGCCATCGCCGTCATCCCGCCCATCGAGTGCCCGGCGATCACCAGCGGCCCGGTCGGGGCGAGCCGGGTGATCACCTCGGCCATGTCGTCGGCGAGGACGTCGAGGGTCTTGAGCTCGTCGGGGGTGTCGTCGGAGCGGCCGTGCGCGCGGTGGTCGTAGCGGATCACCCGCGGCGCGGGGCCGCCGCCGGGCGCACCGACGGCGAGGGCGTCGGCGACCGGGGCCCAGCAGCGCTCGTCGAGGGTCCAGCCGTGCGCCAGCAGCACCGTGACCGGCGCCGACTCCGGGCCCGAGACCCGGGCGAACAGGCCGGTCCCGTCACGGGTGACGATCCGTGTACTCATCGCGGGATGCCTCCTCAGATCAGGTGGGCGCGCTTCCACAGGGTCTCCGTCGGGCCGCCGACGATCCCCTGCTCGCGCAGGAACGGCACGAGCTTGCGCGAGGACCAGCGCAGCATCTCGTGGTGGTGCGGGTTGGCCAGCGCCGCCTTCCGCCCGACGGCCGGATCGATCCCGACGCTGCGGTACACCTCGGGGTGGACGAGGTTGCGGGCGACGACGAACGCGATCCGCGCGGTGAGGTAGCGGGCCCAGGCGCGCTCGGCGCGGTTGGTCCTCGGCATGATCCGCTGCAGCTCCTCCCGGGCGTAGCGGACGTGCCGCGCCTCCTCGGTGACGTGAATCTTGTTGATCATGCGGGACAGCGGCTGGACGCGCTCGTCGCGCATGCCCTCCCGCTGGAGCTGGTCGAGGATCTCCTCGACGTAGAGGGTGCCGGCGAACATCGCCGGGCCGGTGCCGATGGTCTTCATCAGCCGGCCCTGCTCGTGGGTGAGCCGGCGCGGGGCGTAGTCCGGCACGCCGTAGCGCTCGGTCGCCTTGGCGAACATCATCGAGTGCCGGCACTCGTCGGCGATCTCGACCAGCGCGTACTGGATGTGTGCGCGACGCGGGTCGCGGTCGTAGGCGTAGCGCAGCAGCATCTGCATGAGGATCATCTCGAACCACAGCCCGATCCGGACGACGCTGCAGAACTCGTGCACCGACAGCGTGATCCGCTGCTCCTCGGTCAGGCCGTCCCACAGCGGCGTGCCGTAGAGCGACACGCGCTCGGGGACGATGCCGTACCTGCCCTCGACCAGCGGGGCGTCCCAGTCGATGTCGATCGACGGGTCGTAGGAGGTCGTGACCGAGCTCTTGAGCAGCCGTCGGGCGGTGTCCTCGCGGTCGGCGAGGTTGGTCTTGCTGCCGGTGCGGGCGGGAGCGCTCATCGGTCGCGCCTTCCTGCTGGGAGGGGCCTGCGGTGGCGGGTTCCACACCCGGAACCCTTGCTGTTACCGCCGGTAACGGTTACCACTGGTAACGTGCCCCAGGACACGAGGGATGTCAAGCCGGACGCGCGCAGCCGCCGACGGGAGGAACGGCGGACCGAGATGGTCTCCGCCGCAGTCGAGGCGATCCGCGAGCACGGCCCGGGGGTCTCGGTCGCCCAGATCGCGGCCGCGGCCGGCATCACCAAGCCGGTGCTCTACCGGCACTTCGCCGATCGCGCCGACCTGCAGCGGGCCGTCAGCGAGCACGCCGCGGACATGCTGATGCAGCGGATCTACCCGGTGCTGGCGATCGATGCCGAGCCGATCGAGCACGTCGCCGCCGTCATCGACGCCTACCTCGGGATGATCGAGGACGAGCCCCAGCTGTACCGGTTCGTCGTCGCGAACCCGGCCGAGCCGGTGCCGGGCGCCGAGATCGCGCAGGACGTCCGCGGCCAGATCGGCGCCCTGCTCACCACCCTGTTCGGGGAGCGGCTGCGCGCCGAGGGCCGCGACTCCGGCGGCGCCGAGGCGTGGGCGCACGGGATCATCGGGATGGTCCAGACCGCGGGCGAGTGGTGGCTGGAGCGCCGGACGATGAGCCGTGACGCGCTCACCAACTACCTGTCCGCGCTGATCTGGGGCGGGATCGCCGGCGTCGCCGGGATCGACTCCCCCACCGCGAACGCCGACATCCTGCGGCTGGTCCCCGAGCCGCAGGTGCACGACGCCTCGGGGCGCGACCGGTGAGCGGCGATCACGACGAGGGCTACCGCGGGCCCGCCACCCTGGTGCTCGGCGGGGAGACCGTCGACGTCGAGGTGCTCCTCGACGCCCGGCACGAGCCCTTCGACGGCAGGCTCCACTGGTCCGGCCGGGTCGCCGCGCACCCCCGGCTCACCGCGCTGCTCGGCAGCCGCGGCGGCACCGCCGAGGTCCGGACGCCCGGGCACGCCGCCGTCGGCACGCTGTCCGAGCCGGACGTGTGGGACCGGTTCCGGATCACCGGCACCGGCAGGCCGCCGTTCGCGCTGGACGGGCCGCCCCCGCCGGAGACCGACTGACCCGCGCACACCGGCTCCGGACACGCGTCGGGCCCGGTCCCGCGGACGGGTACCGGGCCCGGACGACTCCGTGTGCGTTCAGCCGCTGAGGCCGAACCCGACCCGGCGCTCCTCGGTCGGGCCGATCTCCACGTACGAGATGCGGGCGACCGGGACGACGTAGCGACGGCCCTCGTCGTCGGTGAGGTCCAGCAGCCCGTCGTCGGACTTCATCGCCCCGCTCACGAGCTGGGCCACCTCGTCCGGCGTGCGGTCGCTGGACACCACGAGCTCCCGCGGGGTCTCCGCGATGCCGATCTTGACCTTCACCGGTGGTCCTCCCGATCCGTCACTTCTGATCACCTTGCCCTCGCCAGGCTAGTCCAGATCGGGCCGGAGCATCGGCGAGCCGGGAGCGGACCGCCGGGCCGGGGCTCAGGAGAGTCCGAGCCTGCCCATCCGGCGGCCGTGCGCGGTCTGCACCGTCCGGATGAGCCCGGCCACGCCGCCCTTCTCCCCCGAGCCGAGCACGATGAACTCGGCCAGCTCGTCGCGCTCGGCGACGACCCGCTGGGCGTGGGTGACGGCCTCGCCGAGCAGCCGCCTGCCCCACAGGGCGAGCCGGTCGCGCTGCGCCGGGTTGGCGGCGCAGGCGGCCTGCACCTCGCGCTCGGCGAAGGCGGAGTGCCCGGTGTCGGCGAGCACCCGCTGCACCAGGTCGCCGGTGCCGGGGTCCACCCAGCCCGCGACCTCACGGTAGAAGTCGGCGCCGAGACCGTCGCCGAGGTAGGCCTTGACCAGCGACTCCAACCAGCTCCGCGGGGCGGTCGAGGCGTGGTAGCTGTCGATCAGCGCGACGAACGGCGCCATCGCGTCGGCGACGGCGATCCCGCTGCGGCCCAGGTGGTCCTCGATGAGGCGGAAGTGGCCGATCTCGGCGGCCGCCATCGTCGACAGCTGCGCGCGGCCGGCCAGCGTCGGCGCGGCCCGGGCATCCTCGGCGAGCCGGTCGAACGCCGACAGCTCGCCGTAGGCCAGCACGCCGAGCAGCTCCACGGTCGCGGCCGTCGGCGCGTCGCCTCCAGTGGTCATGACCGTCACCCTAACCGGGCCGCACGGGCCCGCCGGGCGGCCCGCGACGGCCGCCCGGGCCACGGGGCGAGACAACTCACCACACCCGGCGACGCCCGCGCCGTCGTGTTCGCGCGCCGCGACGGGTACCATGCGGGCAGCGCGTCACCGGATTTCGGGCTCATGGAACTCCATGCGGACGCGCCCACCGCGCGGGGACCGGGTAACGGGACGAGCGGCCGACACGGCCGAGCACGTCTCACCGGGACCCGCACCCGAACTGGTGCGCGCAGCGCCTCGGCGGCTCTCCCGCCCGGACCGTCCCCGACGGCCCGGGGCCGGTCGACGAGCCACGCCACGGCTCCTGTGCGCGGAGAGAGGCGATCACACTGTCCCGAGTCGACAGCACCGACACCCCCGAGGCCGACCCGGGCTTCCTGCCCACCGGCATCACCCCCAGCGAGACCCCGCTCGGCGTGACCAACCCCGGCGGCGAGAAGCTCCCCCCGACCTTCGCCGAGCTCGGCGTCCGGCCCGAGATCGTCTCCGCGCTCGCGGAGAACGACATCGTGCGCACGTTCGCGATCCAGGAGCTCACCCTCCCGCTGGCGCTCGCCGGGGAGGACGTCATCGGCCAGGCCCGCACCGGCACCGGCAAGACGCTGGGCTTCGGCGTCCCGCTGCTGCAGCGGATCACCCCGCCCGGTGAGCGTGCCGCGGCCACCGCCGAGGGCGAGGCCGCCGACCGCACCAAGGACGTCCCGCAGGCGCTCGTCGTCGTCCCGACCCGCGAGCTGTGCGTGCAGGTCGCCCGGGACATCGCCGCCGCGGGCAAGAACCTGGGCGTGCGCGTCGTCGCCATCTACGGCGGCCGTGCCTACGAGCCGCAGCTGGAGGCCCTGCGCAAGGGCGTCGACGTCATCGTCGGCACCCCGGGCCGGCTGCTCGACCTCGCCGAGCAGCGCCACCTGGTCCTCGGCCGGGTCAAGGCGCTCGTCCTCGACGAGGCCGACGAGATGCTGGACCTGGGCTTCCTGCCCGACGTCGAGCGGATCCTGCGCATGCTCCCCGAGGAGCGGCACACGATGCTGTTCTCGGCCACCATGCCGGGCCCGATCGTGCAGCTCTCGCGCGCCTTCCTGACCCGCCCGACGCACATCCGCGCGGAGGAGGCCGACCAGGGCTCCATCCACGAGCGGACCAAGCAGCTCGTCTACCGCGCGCACGCGATGGACAAGGTCGAGCTGGTCACCCGGGCCCTGCAGGCCAGGGACCGCGGCCTGACAATGATCTTCACCCGGACCAAGCGGACCGCCCAGCGGGTCGCCGACGACCTCGCCGAGCGCGGCTTCGCCGCCGCCGCGGTGCACGGTGACCTCGGCCAGGGCGCCCGTGAGCAGGCGCTGCGCGCGTTCCGCGCGGAGAAGGTCGACGTGCTGGTCGCGACCGACGTCGCGGCCCGCGGCATCGACGTCACCGGCGTCACGCACGTCATCAACTACCAGTGCCCCGAGGACGCCAAGACCTACGTGCACCGGATCGGCCGCACCGGCCGCGCCGGGCGCGAGGGCGTCGCGGTCACGCTGGTGGACTGGGACGAGACCCCCCGCTGGAAGATGATCTCCGACGACCTGTCGCTGGGCATCGACGAGCCGGTCGAGACCTACTCGACCTCGGACCACCTGTTCACCGACCTCGACATCCCGACGACGGCGTCCGGGCGGCTCCCGCTGTCCGCGCGCACCCGCGCCGGGCTCGACGCCGAGTACATCGACTCCGAGGGCGACCACCAGGGCGCCCGCAAGCCGCGCGGCAGCCGTCGTGACGGCGCCGGGCGCGACGGCGGCGGCCGCGAGGGCAGCCGCGACG
>NZ_WWFY01000178.1:0-7110 GCF_009864975.1 Pseudonocardia sp. SID8383 | reverse complement strand
CCGCCGCGCCGCAGCTGCTGCCGGAGCTGCGGGCCGAGCTGGACCGCGCGCTGCGCGCGCTCGGTGCCCGCGGCGGCGTGGTCACCCTGGGTACCGAGCGGGTGCCGGCCCCGGTCGTCGCGACGGGGGTGCACGAGGTCGCGCGGCTGCTGCTCGACAACGCGGTGCTGCACTCCGGTGCGTGCACGCTGCGGGTGGGGCTGGCGTTCGAGACGGGAACGGTCCGTCTGCTCGTCGAGGACGACGGCCGCGGTTTCGACCCCGTCACCGCGTCCCGGTCCGGGCTGGACCGGGTCGAGTCCACCGTGCGCGCCGCCGGCGGCCGGCTGGAGATCGACAGCGTCCCCGGGTGGGGGACGCGCGTGCGGGCCTGCTGGCCCGACCCGCCCACCCCCTGCACAGCGGGTCCGCTCGTCGCGCCGCCCGCCGGCCTGCAGCCGGCCCGCGGCCAGCACACGCTGACCCTGCGGGAGCGGGAGGTCCGCGCACTCGTCGAACAGGGGCTGGCCGACAAGCAGATCGCCACCCGGCTGGCCATCTCGGTCAAGACGGTGGAGAAGCACGTCGGAGCGGTGCTGCGGAAGACCGGTGCCCGCAACCGGACCATGCTCGCGCGTTTCGGCGCGGGCAACTGAGCGAGGGCCGCACGCAGGACGGCGTGGCCGCCGTCGCTGCGGCCGGCCGGGCCACCTGGTCGACGCCGCTTCGGCGACCGGTCCGTCGACCCCTCCGCACCGGCGCCGACTGGGCCGTACGGCCCTCTCCGGAGGGTGTGGGGGTGGGGGTGAGGTAGGGAGAGTCCTCATATCTGCGTGGGTGACCGCGCTCATAGCGTCCTCGTCGTGGCCCGGTACGGACCCGGGCAGCTCGACTCGACGAGGAGTGAGGCCCGGATGCAGCGACTGACCCTCCAGGACGCAGAGAAGGCGCTGGCCGCCGGACTGGCGAAGGCGACCGAGATCGGCCAGCCGATGAACGTGGCGATCGTGGACGACGGCGGTCACCTGCTCGCCTTCGCCCGCCAGGACGGCGCGATCCGCGCGAGCATCGACATCGCCCAGCGCAAGGCGCGCACCTCGATCCTGATGAACCTGCCGACCGCGGCGCTGACCCCGCTGGTGCAGCCCGGTGCCGAGCTCTACGGCCTGGAGCACACCGCCGGTGGCATGGTCATCTTCGGCGGCGGCATCCCGATCCACCGCGACGGTGAGCTCGTCGGCGCGGTCGGGGTCAGCGCCGGCTCGGTGGAGCAGGACGTGACGGTGGCCGAGGCCGCCGTCGCGGCACTCGCGTGAGCCGCGGGGACGCCGGCGAGCTCGCAGCCGAGTTCGCCGGGACCTTCGTCCTGATCCTCATCGGCTGCGGCACCGTCGCCCAGGTCGTGACCTCCGAGGGCGCCAACGGCGACTGGGGCACCCTGGTCTGGGGCTGGGGCGTCGCGGTCACCATGGGCGTCTACATCGCCGGCCGCGTGAGCGGCGCCCACCTCAACCCGGCCGTCACCCTGGCGCTGGCCGTGTTCAAGGGCTTCTCCTGGCGCAAGGTCGTGCCCTACTGGCTGGCCCAGACGGTCGGCGCATTCCTCGCCGCCCTCGTCGTGCGGGCCGTCTACGCCGGCCCGATCGCGGCGGTCGACCCCGGCCACACCGTCGCCACGCAGACCATCTTCTCGACCCTGCCCGGCGAGCACGTCACGATCTTCGCCGCGTTCGGCGACCAGATCGTCGGCACCGCCCTGCTCGTCTTCGTGATCTTCGCGCTGACCAACGCGTTGAACAACCCGCCCGGCGCCAACATGGCGCCCTTCATGATCGGCTTCCTGGTCGTCGGCATCGGCATCGCGTTCGGTGCCAACGCCGGCTACGCGATCAACCCGGCCCGTGACCTGGGCCCCCGACTCGCCTCGTTCGTCACCGGCTACGACACCGCGTTCGTCACCGCCGCCGGTGTCCCGTACTGGTGGCTCCCGATCGTCGCCCCGCTGCTCGGTGGCCTGATCGGAGGCGGCGCCTTCGTCCTGCTGGTCGAGCGCTTCCTCACCCCGGCCGAGCTGGAGGCCGCCGCGACCGGCGAGACCCCCGTCGGCCGCGTCCCGCACCCGGAGGCCCCGGTCGAGCAGCCCGTGGCGTCCCGCCTGGAGGAGACCCGATGACCACCACCCTCGGCCCCACCGACTACCCGCTGTCCGTACAGCGGCCCGACCTGCTCCGCACCCCGACCGGCCGGCCGCTGGCGGAGGTCACCATGGCCGCCGTCGTGTCCGGGGAGATCCGCAACGAGGACCTCCGCATCTCGCCCGAGACCCTGAAGCTCCAGGGCGAGATCTCCGACTCGGTCGGCCGCCGCCAGCTCGCCGAGAACATGCGGCGTGCCGCCGAACTCACCGCCGTCCCCGACGAGGAGGTCCTCGCGATCTACAACGCGCTGCGGCCCCGCGCCTCGTCGGCCGCCCGGCTCGCGGAGATCGCCGACCGGCTGGAGAACGACTACGCCGCCGCCACCTGCGCCGCGCTCGTCCGCGAGGCCGCGCAGGTCTACGCCGCCCGCGACCTGCTCGCCCGCGAAGGAGACTGACCGATGACCAGCACCCTCCCCGAGGCGGGCACCCCGGCGACCGGGGCCCGGACCTCCAAGCGCACGGACATGCTCGAGTCCCGCCCGGTCAACCTCGACGGCTTCGTCGAGGAATGGCCGGAGAAGGGTCTCGTCGCCATGGAGAGCGACTTCGACCCGCAGCCGAGCGTCCGCGTCGAGAACGGCGTGATCGTCGAGATGGACGGGCGCGAGCGCGCCGAGTTCGACTTCATGGACACCTTCATCGCCGACCACGCGATCGACGTCGAGGTCGCCGAGCGGGCCACCGCGATCCCCTCGACCGACATCGCGCGGATGCTCGTCGACCCGGGCGTCACCCGGGCCGACCTGCTCGACATCACCCGCGGCCTCACCCCGGCCAAGCTGCTCGACGTCGTCAAGCTGCTCAACGTCGTCGAGATCATGATGTCGATGCAGAAGATGCGGGCCCGTCGCAGCCCCGCCAACCAGGCGCACTCCACCAGCGCCCGGGACAACCCCATCCAGGTCGCGGCCGACGCCGCCGAGGCCGCGCTGCGCGGCTTCGCCGAGATGGAGACGACCCTCGGCGTCCTGCGCTACGCCCCGCTCGTGGCCATCGGCCTGCAGGTCGGTGCCCAGTCCGGGCGCGGCGGTGTCATCACCCAGTGCGCGCTGGAGGAGGCCACCGAGCTCGACCTGGGCATGCGCGGCATCACCGGCTACGCCGAGACGATCTCGGTCTACGGCACCGAGTCGGTCTTCGTCGACGGCGACGACACCCCGTGGTCGAAGTCGTTCCTCGCCAGCGCCTACGCCTCCCGCGGCATCAAGATGCGCTTCACCTCGGGCACCGGGTCGGAGGTGCAGATGGGCAACGCCGAGGGCCGCTCCATGCTGTTCCTCGAGATCCGCTGCATCCTGATGGCCAAGGGCGCCGGCGTCCAGGGCCTGCAGAACGGCTCGATCAGCTGCATCGGCGTCCCGGGTGCGGTCCCCGGCGGCATCCGGGCCGTCGCCGCCGAGAACCTGGTCTGCAACATGGTCGACCTCGAGTGCGCGGCCGGCAACGACCAGTCGTTCTCGCACTCGGCGATGCGCCGCACCAGCCGGCTCATGCCGCAGCTGCTGTCCGGTCAGGACCTGGTGTGCTCCGGCTTCTCCGGCGTGCCGAACTCGGACAACATGTTCGCCGGGTCGAACCTCGACGTCGAGGACTACGACGACTGGAACACCATCCAGCGCGACCTGCAGATCGACGGCGGCCTGCGCCACGTCCGCGAGCCGGAGATCCTCGCGGTGCGCGAGAAGGCGGCCCGCGCGATGCAGGCCGTGTTCGCGGAGCTGGACCTGCCCCGGATCACCGACGAGGAGATCGAGGCGGCCACCTACGCCAACTCCAGCGCCGACTACCCGCTGCGCGAGGTCCTCGAGGACCTCAAGGGCGCCCAGTCGGTCATGGACCGCGGCATCACCGGTCTCGACCTGGTCAAGATCCTGGAGCGCACCGGCTTCCACGACGTCGCGGAGAACCTGCTGCAGGTCCTGCGCCAGCGCGTGTCCGGCGACCTGCTCCAGACCTCGGCGATCCTCGACGAGAACTTCGTCCCGCAGGCCGCCATCAACGACGCCAACGACTACGCCGGTCCCGGCACCGGCTACCGCCTGACCGGCGACCGGTGGAACGCCCTGAAGAAGCTGCGCCACGTCACCAGCGCCGAGAACCCCGAGGAGGAGGTCTCGTGAGCACCGCTACCGAGAACCCGTTGTCGCTCACCGAGATCGGGCCCGCCGAGCGCGGCACCCGGCCCGACGAGGTCGTCATCGCGGTGTCCCCGGCGTTCGCCGGGTTCTTCACCCGCACGATCGTCGACGTCCCGCACGCCGAGGTGCTGCGCCAGCTCATGGCGGGCATCGAGGAGCAGGGCGTGACGTCGCGGCTGATCCGGGTGTGGGACACCGCCGACCTGGCGGCCATCGCCCACACCGGCGCGAAGCTGTCCGGCTCCGGGATCTGCGTGGGCCTGCTGTCGCGGGGCACCACGATGATCCATCAGAAGGACCTGGCCCGGCTGTCGAACCTGGAGCTGTTCCCGCAGTCCCCGCTGCTCGACGCCGAGGTGTTCCGCGGCATCGGTTCCAACGCCGCGCAGTACGCCAAGGGCGAGTCGCCGCAGCCGGTGCCGACCCGCAACGACCAGATGGCCCGCCCCCGCTGGCAGGCCAAGGCGGCGCTGCTGCACCTCAAGGAGTTCGAGCAGATCCGCACCGGGGTGCGTCCGGTCGAGGTCGCCCTCGGCGCACCGGTCGCAGGCTGAAGGAGACACAGGTGCACGGGACGGACGGCTCGCGGCTGGTCGTGGGCGTGGACATCGGCAACTCGACGACCGAGGCCTGCGTGGCCTCGATCGACGCCGGCGGCCGGGTCACCTACCTCGGGACCGCCCTGACCCGCACCACCGGGGTCAAGGGAACCCCGGACAACACCGACGGCGCGGTGAAGGCGGTCCGCCGGGCCCTGGAAGGGGCCCGGCGCTCCGCCGACGAGCTGGACGAGGTGCTGCTCAACGAGGCGACACCGGTGATCAGCGGTCTCGCCATGGAGACGATCACCGAGACGATCATCACCGAGTCCACGATGATCGGGCACAACCCGGCGACGCCGGGCGGCAGCGGGATCGGGGTCGGCGTCACCGTCGCGATGGAGGACCTCACCGGCCCCGGCCCGGTCCCCGAGGGACCGGTGATCGCCGTCGTCGGGCGCGGGTGGGACTTCGACCGCGTCGCGCGGGTGCTGAACGATGCGCTCGGACGCGGCCTGGAGCTGGTGGCGGCGGTGCTGGCGCAGGACGATGCGGTGCTCGTCGCGAACCGGATCGACGTCTCGATCCCGATCGTCGACGAGGTCGGCGCCGTCGAGCGGGTGCCGCTCGGTATGTCCGCGGCGGTGGAGGTCGCCCTGCCGGGGCGCACCATCCGGACCCTGTCGGACTCCTACGGCCTGGCCACGGTGTTCGAGCTCGACCCCGACCAGACCCGGCAGGTCGCGCCGGTGGCGCGGGCGCTGACCGGGAACCGCTCGGCCGTCGTCGTCCGGACCCCGGCCGGGGACGTGACCGACCGCCGCGTCCCGGTGGGGGAGCTGGTCCTGACCGGGGCCGGCAAGACCCTGCGGGTCGACGTCGACGCCGGCGCCGACGAGATCATGGAGACCCTGGCCCGGGTGCAGCCCCTCGACGACGCGACCGGCCAGCCCGGCACGCACGTCGGCGGGATGCTCGCCCAGGTCCGGGACACGATGACCGACGTGACCGGGCAGCCGGCCGGGGAGATCCGGATCCGCGACGTGCTGGCCATCGACACGTTCGTCCCGCGCGAGGTGCGGGGCGGGCTGGCCGGTGAGGTGTCGCTGGAGAACGCCGTCGCACTCGCCGCGATGGTGCGCACCAGCCGCAGCCGGATGCAGGTCGTCGCCGACCGGGTCGCCGAGACGCTCGGCTGCTCGGCCCGGATCGGCGGCGTCGAGGGCGAGATGGCGGTCCGCGGGGCCCTGACCACCCCGGGCACCGACACACCGATCGCGATCCTCGACATGGGCGGCGGCTCCACCGACGCGGCGCTGCTGCTGCGGGACGGCACATGCTCCGCGGTGCACGTCGCCGGCGCGGGCGAGCTGGTCACCAAGCTGATCGACTCCGAGCTGGCGCTCGACGACCGTGAGACCGCCGAGCAGGTCAAGTGGTTCCCGCTGGCGAAGGTGGAGAGCTTCTTCCACGTCCGCCACGAGGACGGTTCGGTGCAGTTCTTCACCGAGCCGCTGCCCTCGCACGTGTTCGCCCGGGTCGTCGTCATGACCCCGGACGGGCCCGTCCCGGTGACGACGCGGCACTCCATCGACCACGTCGTGCGGGTGCGCCGGGAGGCGAAGCGCCGGGTGTTCGTGGTGAACGCGCTGCGGGCGCTGCGCCAGGTGGCCCCGAGCGGGTCGCTGCGCATGCTCGACTTCGTCGTGCTGCTCGGCGGGTCCGCGCTGGACTTCGAGATCCCGCAGATGATCGCCGACGCGCTCGCCGGGTCGGGCGTGGTCTGCGGTACCGGTAACGTGCACGGCACCGAGGGTCCGCGCAACGCCGTCGCCTCCGGTCTGGTCGACGCGCACGCGAGCTCGCTGGTCGGCAGCGGGGAGCCGGCGGCATGAGCCACCCGGGCCCGGCGTCGGCCCCGGAGCCGCCGTCGGTCGTCGTCGGGCACCACCCGGACATCCCGGACCCGGTGCTGCGCGAGGTGCTGGCCGGCGCCGAGGAGGAGGGCGTCCCGGTCACGACCTGGCCGGATCCGGGGGCCGTCGGGGGTCCCGACGGTGTCGTCGCGCTGGCCCACCGGGCGGCGCAGCGGTCCCGGCTCGACGTCGGCGTCGGGATCGACGCCGACGGCTCCGTGGTCGTGCACCACACCACGCTGCCCGCCGACCGGCCCGCCTTCACCGAAACCGGTCCGGGGCCGTCCATGCCGGCCGGCCCGGAGGGGGCCGGGGACCGGCCGCACGGGCGCCGGGCG
>NZ_WWFY01000177.1:0-7610 GCF_009864975.1 Pseudonocardia sp. SID8383 | reverse complement strand
CGGTGACGCGGCGTATCCGGTCCGCCCAGCCGTGTGCCACGGCGCCCGGCGCGGGGTCGGCCCCCGGGCCGAACAGCACACCCGAGCCGGTGGCCGTGAGCTCGCCGAGCCGGGTGCCGTCGGCGAGGCGGAACCCCGGCGCGACCCGGCCGAGCATCGGATGTGCGTCGCCGAGGTCGAGGCGCAGGCCCGCGCCGGAGGTCCGCAGGTAGACGTAGCCCGCGCCGTCGCGGGGTGGTGAGCAGGTCGCGCACCACCGACGGGAGGGCGCGGCCTGCGGGCCGGGCCGCATGAGCGCCACCTGGGCTCGGCTCGCGCCGGCGTGCCCGGGAGACCACCGCGCCCCGTGCCGGTGGGTGACCCGGGTCACGATCGCTGGAGTGTGCCGCGACGGCCGACGGTGCCATGGGGCCCAAGCACCGGGGACGGTCCCCGGCTCCGTGAGGAGGCACCGATGACCCACGCACCGACGACCCGGACACCCGCCCGCACCCGCATCACCCTCGAGGACTTCTTCGCCGACCCGGAGTTCGCCGGGCCGTCGCTGTCGCCGGACGGGACGCGCATCGCCTACCTGGCCTCGCACCGCGGACGGCGCAACCTCTGGGTCCGGGGCGTCGACGAGACCCACGCCGACGCCGTCCCGGTCACCCACGACACCCGCCGCGGGATCTCCCGCTACCACTGGACCGGCGACCCGCGCTGGATGCTCTACGAGCAGGACACCGACGGCAACGAGGACTGGCACCTGTACCGGGTCGACCTCGACGCCCCCGGGGAGCCCGCCGTCGACCTCACGCCGATGGCGCCGGGCTCGCGGGTGTTCGGGGTCGAGCCCGCGCACGAGCGCCCCGGCACCGTGCTGGTCTGGATGAACCCCGACCCGATGTCGCTCGACATGTTCCGGGTCGACCTCGCGACCGGCGAGACCACCCTGGAGCTGGCCCAGCCCGGGTTGCGCGAGACCTGGCTGACCGACCGCGAGGGGCGCCCGGCGTTCCACTCGGTCATGACCGAGGCCGGCGACTACGAATTCTCCGCGGTCGACCCCGACGGCGGGCGACGGCTGCTGCTCACCGTCGGCGGCCCGGAGCACCCGGTCGGCGTGTACCCGCAGATGGTCACCCCCGACGGCACCGGTCTGCTCCTGGGGCTCCATCAGGACTCCGACGACCTGCGGCTGGTCCGGATCGACCGGGAGACCGGCGAGCAGACCGTGATGTCCGCGGTGGACGGGAGGAGCCTGGACACGCTGGGGATGCTCGGCCCCGGCCTGCCGCAGACGCTGCTCACCGACCGCGCCACCGGCGAGGTCGTCGCCGCCCGGTACGTGGGGGACCGGCCGCACCTGGAGATCCTCGACCCGGAGTTCGCGCCGGTGTTCGAGGCCCTGTCCGCACTGTCCGACGGCGTACTGGAGTCGGTCTCCTCCGACGAGTCCGGGCTGCTCTGGATCGCCGGGTACACCCACGACCGCGAGCCGGGCGTGTACCGGCTCTACGACCATGCCACGGGGGAGAGCCGGGAGCTGTTCCGCGGTCACCCGCACCTCGACCCGGCCGACCTCGCACCGATGGACGCGGTGTCGTTCACCGCCCGCGACGGCCTCCCGCTGCACGGCTTCCTGACCCTGCCCGTCGGCACGACTCGGCAGGACACCGAGCGCCTGCCCCTGGTCCTGGTCGTGCACGGCGGGCCGTGGGCGCACGACGCCTGGGGCTACGACCCCGAGGTCCAGTTCCTGGCGAACCGCGGGTACGCCGTGCTGCAGGTCAACTTCCGGGGCTCCACCGGCTACGGCCGCCGCCACCTCACCGCCGCGATCGGTGAGCTCGCGGGCGCGATGCACGACGACCTGATCGACGCCTGCGACTGGGCCGTCGGGCAGGGCTGGGCCGACCCGGACCGGATCGGCATCTACGGCGGCTCCTACGGCGGGTACGCCGCGCTGGTCGGCGTGACCGCCACCCCGGACCGCTTCGCCGCCGCCGTCGACTACGTCGGCATCTCCGACCTGGCCAACTTCATGCGGACCCTGCCCGACTTCGTCCGGCCGTACCAGGTCAACGCCTGGTACCGCTACGCGGGCGACCCGGACGTGCCGGAGCAGGCGGCCGACCTCGCGGCCCGCTCGCCGATCACGATGGTCGACCGGATCCGCACGCCGCTGCTGGTCGCCCAGGGCGCCAACGACGCCCGGGTCGTGCAGGCCGAGTCGGACAACATCGTGGCCTCGCTGCGCGAGCGCGGGGTGCCGGTGGAGTACCTGCTGGCCACCGACGAGGGGCACGGCTTCGCCAACCCGGAGAACCGGATCCGGCTGTTCCGGGCGATGGAGCGCCACTTCGCCGAGCACCTCGGCGGCTCCGCCTGAGCCCGTCGTTTCGCCGCACCGCCCCGGGGTAGGCCTCCGGGGACAGGGTGTCGAGCGACACGTCGGTGCACGCCGGCGGAACGGAGTGGACGTGGCGAAGCAGGTGGCAGCGGTCTGGGTGCCGGTGACCGACATGAAGCGGGCGACCGCGTTCTACCGGGACGTCCTCGGCCTGGCCGTGACGATGGAGAGCGACGACTGGACCGAGCTCGATGCCGGCGGCCTCACCATCGGGCTCAACGGCCGGGAGACCGCGGAGACCGCCGACCACGGCGGTGCCGTGATCAGCTTCCACCCGGAGACGTCCATCGAGCAGGCCCTCGACGACCTGGAGCAGCGCGGCGGCCACGTCCAGGGCGCCATCAGCGAGCACTCCTGGGGCCGGATCTTCCCGTTCCGCGACACCGAGGGCAACGACCTGCAGTTCTACACGCCGCCGGCGAGCTGACCCGGCCGCTCACGCCGCCAGGTCGGCCTCCAGCGCCTCGGTGAGCAGCGCGACCAGGGCCTCGCGCTGTACGTCGGCCGACGACCCGGACACGTCGTCGGCGCCGTCGAGCGCCGCCGCCGCGAGGCCGGCCTTGGAGTCGATCAGGTCGGCGATCCGGGCGTCGATCGTCTGGGCGGCGAGGATCCGCCACGCGGTCACCGGTTCGGACTGTCCGATCCGGTGGCTGCGGTCGATCGCCTGGGTCTGCTCGGCCGCGGTCCAGGACAGCTCCGCGAGCACGATGTTCGAGGCGACCTGCAGGTTCAGCCCGACCCCCGCCGCGGTCAGCGAGCACACCGCCACCGCGACGCCCGGGTCGTTCACGAACGCGTCGATGTTGCGCTGGCGCACCGACGGCGTCTGGTCGCCGCGGATCGAGGAGTACCGCACGCCCTGCTTGGCGAAGGTCTGCTCGGCGGCGTCCATGACGTCGACGTGCTTGGCGAAGAACACGACCTTGCCCGCGCTGCGCGCGATCTGCACCGCGTAGTCCGCCGCCAGCCCGGCCTTGGCCCGGCCGAGGCGGCGCATCATCGTGAACACGTTGTCCCCGGAGCCCGCCTCCGCGGCGTCCTTCTGCTCCCAGCCCGCGACGTCGCGGACCAGGCCGTGGTCGATGCCCTCGACCGTCGGGCCGGACCGGCGGGCGGCGAGCGCGGCGGTGTAACGGGCGACCATCCGCCGGGCCAGCGCCTTCTCGGCGGCCCGGATGGACCGGCCGGTCGGGCCGTCGATCTCGACGGGCAGGTCGGCGATGCGCCGGGCGGGGATGTCCGCGGCGACGTCGATCTTGCGACGGCGCACGATGCCCATGTCGACGACGCACTGGCGGGCGGCGCGCTCGAACAGCCCGTCGGCCGGGGTCATGCCGGTCGCGGTCAGCGCGTCGAGCAGCTGGGCGCGCGGCTTGGTCGCGTCGATCCAGCCGAGGAACTGCCAGATGGCCAGGAAGTCCTCGACGTCGTTGATCAGCGGGGTGCCGGTCAGCGCCATCAGCAGCGGCCGCGGGATGAACGACCGGATCTTCTCGGCGATCTCCAGGACGTGCTTGGACCGCTGCGAGGTGCGGTTCTTGATGAAGTGCGCCTCGTCGACGACCATCCCGCGGAACCCGAAGTCGCCCAGCCAGCCGATGTGCCGGTCGAGCACCTCGTAGTTGACGACGACGATGTCGGCGAAGCCGTCGACGGAGTCGCCGTTGCCCTGGATCGCGGTCGCGGCCCGGCGCGGCGCCCACAGCGCGGCCTCGCGCACCCAGTTGGTCTTCACCACGTTCGGCACGACGACCAGCAGCGGATAGGCGTTCGCGGCCTCCGCCGCGCGCAGTGCCTGCGCGGTCTTGCCCAGGCCGGGCTCGTCGGCGAGCAGGAAGGTGCGGTGCCCGTTCTCCGCGGCGGCGACGAGCTCCGCCTGGTGCGGCATCAGCTCCCGCCCGCCGGGGACGGGACTGGTCGAGGGTTCGGGCAGCTCCATGCAGGCCGGCGCACCCGCCCCGGCGCGCTCGAAGGAGCGCAGCAGCGGGCCGAGCAGCTCCCAGCCGGTCAGCGGCGTCGGGCGCGGGCCGCTCGGCGGCGCGGCGGAGAAGTCGGGGGCGAGGAACGGGTTGGCCATCTGCCGGGCCACCACGGACTGCGGCACGACCTGCGGCTTCGCCGGGACGAGCGGGACCTCGACGGGCTCCGGTTCCGGCTCGGGCTCGTCGACCTCGATCCCGGCCGACCGCAGCATCTCCCGCTTGAGCGCGCGTGCCGAGTCGGAGACGACGGCGTCGTCGGCGAGCAGCGCCAGCAGGCCCGCGTCGCGGACCGCGTCCATCGCCAGTGCCTTCGCGATCTCGTCGAGACGCTGCAGGGTCTCGGCCCGCTTCGCGTCGTCGTGGCGGTCGCGGACGCGGGCCCGTTCGTCGCGCAGCAGCAGCGCCACCGTCTGGAACTTGGTGCGGGTGGCCGGGGTGACCCGGCCGGTCCGCAGGGCGGTCCGCACCTCGCGTGCGGCCCCGGTCAGCACCGACATCACGTCGTTGCCGCGCGTGCGGCGACGTCGCTGGGGGGTGCTCTGGCGAGCCCCGGTCCGGGGCCTGCCTCCTCGCGCCACGTACTGCTCCTGTCGACGTCCTGCGGCGCCGGTCCGTGGCCGCGTCCCGTGGGGGCCGCGGCCGGACGTGCTCGACATGACGAAGGGCCGGATGGCCCCTCCGCACCACGAACCGGCCGGTGGGGGATCGCAGTCACGGAGGTCGGCGGTCCGGCTGCGGGAAGCGCCACAGGCCGTCGACGGTGTCCGGGACCCGCCGTACGACCCGGCCGTGGAACACCCGGGACGGTCGGCAGATCTGATCCGGGTCCCACCCTACCCCGCGCGGGCCCGTACGGCGCGTGACACACCGGTGGCGGACGACACCACCGCCGCTACCGGTCCGGGCCGACCGGTCCCTCGATGCGGAACAGCCGTCGCGCGTTGCCCTCGGTGAACAGGTCGCGGTCAGCGGCGGCGAACCCGTCGAGGAACCCCGCGACCTCCGCCCGTGACGGGTGCTGGAAGGGGTGGTCGGTGGAGAACAGCAGCCGGTCGGGCGTCGTCACCGCCAGCGCGTGCCGCAGGTGCGCGGGGTCGAGCATCCCCGAGCAGGTGAGCACGATGTTCTCGCGCACGTACTCGGGTACCGAGCGCTCCAGCCCGGCGACCCGGGCGACGCCGTTCGCGCGGTCGGCCCAGTAGGGCAGCAGCTCGCCCCAGTGTCCGAGTACGACGGTCAGGCCGGGGTACCGGTCGAAGGTGCCGCGGGCGATCAGGCGCAGCACCGCGACGGCGGCCTCCACGTGCCAGCCCCACCCGAACGTCGCGAGCGCCAGGTCGGTGGTGTCGCCGAACCCGGAGTAGGACGCGTCGCGCACGGCGGGCGGCGGGACCTGCGGGTGCACGAACACCGGCAGCGCGCGTGCCGCGGCGACGGCGAACAGGTCGTCGAGGCGGGGGTCGTCGAGCAGGATGTCGCCGCTGCGGCCGTAGACCATCGCCCCGACCAGGCCCCGGTCGGCGGCGCGTTCCAGCTCGGCCGCGACCGCCGACGGGTGCGCGGTGGGCAGGGTCGCCATCGCACGCAGGCGCCGCGGGTGGTCGGCGACGGCCGCGGCGGCGGTGTCGTTGAGCTCGCGGGACAGCGCGACCGCGTCCGCCGGGTCCAGCGGTCCGGTCGACGGCGGGGCGACCGAGAGCACCTGCAGGTCGACGCCCTGGGCGTCCATCGCGGCGAGCCGGCCCGCGCCGAGGTCGTGCAGCTGCGCGAGGTGGTCGCCGATGTCGTTGAGGGCCGTGCTCGGGTCCCGACGGTGCGCCGGCAGGGCGGCCAGCGCCGCGTCCAGCGCGGGGGAGGTCCAGTGCTCCTCGACGGCGATGATCGACATGCGATGCTCCCGTCCTGCCCGTCGCGGGACGCGACCACGGCCCGCACCGATGCTGCCGGCCCGGTCCCGGGTCAGCCGCGCAGGATCCGCGGGATCGCCTGCCGCACCGCGGCGAGGTCGGTGAGGACCTCGACGGCGCCTGCCGCGGTCAGCTCGTCGACACCCGCTCCGCCGGTGCGCACCGCGTAGGCGGGGTGCCCGGCGGCAGCGGCGGCGCGCACGTCCCACTCGGAGTCGCCCAGGACGAACGCGGTCGACCCGGCGACCCGGCGCACCGCCGCCCTGACCAGATCCGGGTCGGGCTTGGTGCGGCGCGCGTCGGGCCGGGTGAGGCAGGCGTCGGCGAGGGTGCGTCCGTCGAACAGGTCCAGGTAGGCCTCGACGTGCTCGGGATCGCCCGAGCTGGCCAGCACCACCTTCATCCCGAACCCGTCGCGCAGGTCGACGAGCAGTTCCGCCGCCTCGGGCAGGGCGACGACCTCGCCGAGCAGCGGGTCGAACTCCTCCTTCCAGGCGGCGCGGGCGTCGTCGCCGTGGGTGTCCTCGAACCCCTGACCGGCGACGGCGGGGACCAGCTGGTCCCCGCCCATCCCGACCGCACGGTGCAGCCGCCACAGCGGCACCGTGACGTCGAACCGGCGCAGGGCGCGGGACCAGGCGATGGTGTGGTGGTAGTTGGTGTCGACGAGCGTGCCGTCGACGTCGATCACCGCGGTGTCGGGGGTCGTCATCCGCGCGGGGTACCCACGCGCCCGGCGTCCACGCGGCGCCGGCCGGTGAGGTCGGACTCCGCGCGCCGCGCGGGTGTGGTCCGGCGCCCGGCGGGTACCCCGTGCGACACCGAGGACGGGATGTGCGCAGATGCCGCAGGTACGGGTGAAGGCCGTCGGCACCGACGCGGCCACGACCGACCGGGTCGTCCTGCTGGAGGAGACGTCCGGGTCGGGGCGGATCGTCGTCGTCGCGGTGGGGGAGGCCGAGGCGCTGGCCGCGGCGGCCGCGCTGGAGGGGGTGCAGAGCGCCCGCCCCGGTACCCACCGCCTGATCGGCGCCGTGCTGCGCGCCGCGGGCCGCCGCCTGGTCCGGGTCCGCGTGCACACCCTGCGCGACGCGGTGTTCCACGCCGAGCTCGACCTCGACGACGGCACCCGCGTCGACTCGCGCACCAGCGACGCGGTGGTGCTGGCGCTGCTGCTCGGCGCCGACATCGTCGTCGCCGACGCGGTGCTGACCGTGGCTGGGGTCGACCCGTCGACGGTCGTGGTCGAGGGGCTGGGCAGCGGCTCCGGCCAGCTGGAGGCGTTCCGCCGGTTCCTCGACACCGCCACGCCCGACGACTTCG
>NZ_WWFY01000176.1:0-10004 GCF_009864975.1 Pseudonocardia sp. SID8383 | reverse complement strand
CCGGGCACCGCCGCCGGGACCGCGGACGGTCCGGGAGACGCCACGGCGACCGGCGCGGCCGCCGGCCGGAGACAGGACGCGTCACGGCCGGGGCCGGACCCGATCTGCGGACGCTTCGCCCGCGACGTCTGCGCCGCCTACGGCGAGGCCGCCCGCACCGGCCGCGTCTCCCCGGAGCTGGCCGAGCTGCTCCGCCGCTCCTCCCCCGCGACCGTCACCGACCGGATCACCGCACCGACACTGCTGGTCCAGGGCGAGCAGGACACCCTGTTCGGCCTCGACCAGGCCGACGCGAACGCCCGCCAGATCGCCGCGAACGGCACCCCGGTGTCGGTGCTGTGGTTCGCCGGCGGCCACGACGGCGGCGGCCCCGACTCCGAGGTCCGCGCCCGCATCGCCGACTGGTTCGACCAACACCTGCGCGGCCTGCCCGCGGCGCAGGGCACCACCGGTGGTTTCGCCGAGGCCCCCTTCGCCTACCAGGTCCGCAGCACCGTCCGCACCCGCGGCGACACCCCCACCGGCCGGACCGTCCTCGCCGGGGCCTACCCCGGCCTGACCGCGGGCTCCGGACCCGCCCCGACGACCGCGCTGCCCCTGGACGGCGGCGAGCAGACCGTCGTCCACCCACCGGGCGGGAACCCGTCGGCGCTCACGTCGCTGCCCGGCCTCGGCTCGGCGCTCGGGTCGCTGGGCTCGCTCGGCGGCCTGTCCGGCCTGACGACGCCGGGCCAGTCCGCCCGGTTCCTCACCGCGCCCGTCGCCGACGCGATGCAGCCCTCCGGGGCGCCGCGGGTGACGGTGCGCGTCGCGCGGGTCGCCGGACAGCCCGCCCCGGACACCGCGGTGCTGTTCGCGTCGCTCACCACGCTCACCCCCGACGGGCGCAGCACGCTGCTGGGCAACGCCGTCGCACCGCTGCGGATCGCCGTCCCCGCCGACGGCTCCCCCGCCGAGGCGACGGTGACGCTGCCCGGCGTCGTCGCGCCGGTGCAGGCGGGCAGCCGCCTGCTGGTGCAGCTGTCGACGACCGACCAGGGCTACGACTCCGGCGCCGACCCTGCGGTGTGGCGGGTCGGGCTCGCCGGGGACACCGCGCTGTCGGTGCCCCAGGTGCCCGGCCGCACCGAGTCGGCGGGGACCGTTCCGCTGTGGCCGGTGCTCGGGATCGCCGCGGTGCTGGCCGCGGCACTCCTGGTGTGGCTGGTGGCGCGGCTGCGGTCGCGCCGGACCGAGCCCTCCGACGACGACGTGCCCGGCGACGCGCCGCCGCTGGTCGTCCGCGGGCTGGCGAAGATCTACCGCAACGGGTTCGCCGCGGTGTCGGACGTGTCGTTCACCGTGCCGCGCGGTGCGGTGCTCGGCCTGCTCGGCCCGAACGGCGCCGGCAAGACGACCGTCCTGCGCATGCTCATGGGCCTGATCGCGCCCACCGCCGGGACGATGACGGCGTTCGGTCGCCCCGTCCGTCCCGGCGCGGCGGTGCTGTCCCGGATCGGCGCGTTCGTCGAGGGCCCCGGGTTCCTGCCGCACCTGTCGGGCGCGGAGAACCTGCGACTTTACTGGGAGGCCACCGGCCGCCCGCCGGAGCAGGCGCGGATGGAGGAGACGCTGGAGATCGCCGGGCTCGGCGACTCGGTGCACCGCCGCGTCGGCACCTACTCCCAGGGCATGCGGCAGCGCCTCGCGATCGCGCAGGCGATGCTGGGCCTGCCCGAGCTGCTCATCCTCGACGAGCCCACCAACGGGCTCGACCCGCCCCAGATCCACGCGATGCGCGAGCTGCTGCGCCGCTACGCCGCGGGCGGCCGGACCGTGCTCGTGTCCAGCCACCTGCTGTCGGAGGTGGAGCAGACCTGCTCGGAGGTCGTGGTCATGCACCGCGGCACGGTCGTCGCCGCGGGGACGGTCGCCGAGCTGATGGCGGCCGGGGGCGGCTCGTCGTTCACCGTGGACGACACCGGCCGGGCCCGGGCCGTGCTGGCCGCCCTCGACGGCGTCACCGACGTCGTCACCGGGGACCAGCCGGGCGTCGTGCACGCCCATCTCGACGGCACCGCCCGCGCCGACGCCGTCGCCGCGCTGGTGTCCGGCGGGGTCGCGGTCAGCGCGGCCGGGCCGCGCGGGCGGCTGGAGGACGCGTTCCTGGAACTGGTGGGCCCCGAGGGGCGCGACGTCGGAGGTACCTCGTGAGTGACGACCGTCAGCTCTCGACCCGCCGTGGGCACGTCGGCGACCTCGTGACCGGCCGGGCCGCGCCGCCCGCCGTCCCGGGACGGACCATGCCGCTGCGCACCGAGCTGGTCCGCCAGCTCCAGCGCCGTCGCACCCAGGTCGCGTTCGCGCTGGTCGTGGCGATGCCGATCATCCTGTGGGCGGCGTTCTCCCTCGGCGACGACGAGCCCGGCGCCCGTGGCCCGAGCCTGGTCGACCTGGCGTCGGGCAGCGCCGCGAACTTCGCGGTGTTCACGCTGTTCGCCTCGGCGAGCTTCCTGCTGGTGGTACTGGTCGCGCTGTTCTTCGGCGACACGGTGGCCTCGGAGGCGTCGTGGTCGTCGCTGCGCTACCTGCTGGCCGTCCCGGTGCCGCGGGCGCGGCTGCTGCGGCAGAAGGCCGTCGTCGCGGGGGTGCTGTCGGTGGCGGCGCTGCTGCTGCTCCCGGTCGCGTCGCTCGTGGTGGGGGCGATCGCCTACGGCACCGGCGACCTGGTCTCGCCGATCGGGGAGTCGCTGCCGTTCTGGAGCGCGGCCGGGCGGGTGATGCTCGGCGCGCTGTACGTGACCGTGCAGCTGAGCTGGGTGGCCGGGCTGGCGCTGCTGCTCTCGGTGAGCACCGACGCCCCGCTGGGCGCGGTCGGCGGCGCGGTGATGGCCTCGATCGTCTCCCAGATCATCGACCAGATCGAGGACCTGGGGATCATCCGGGACTTCCTCCCGACGCACTACGGCGACGCCTGGTCTGCGCTGCTGGCGACCGACGTCGACTGGTCGGACATGACCTACGGGACGTTCTCCGCGGTCTGCTACGCGAGCCTGTTCCTGGGGCTCGCGGCGTGGCGGTTCCGCACCAAGGACATCACCAGCTGACCGCGGTGCCGGGCCGGCCGCGCGGCCCGGCACCCGGTGGGCCCTCAGACCATGACCACCCCGCCGTCGATCATGACGGCCTGGCCGGTCATGTAGTCGGAGTCCGGACCGGCGAGGTAGGAGACGAAGGCGGCGACGTCGTCGGCGGTCTGCACCCGGCCCAGCGGGATACCGGCCGCGTACTGCTTCAGCGTCTCGCCCTTCCCCGCGCCGCTGCGGGCGCCCATCTGCTCGTCGATCAGGTCCCACATGTCGGTGCCGACGATCCCCGGGCAGTACGCGTTCACGGTGATCCGGTGCGGGGCCAGCTCCTTGGCCGCGGCCTGGGTCAGGGCGCGGACGGCGAACTTGGTCGCCGAGTAGTGCCCGAGCAGGGCGAAGCCCTGGTGCCCGGCGATCGACGCGGCGTTGACGATCTTGCCGCCGGTCCCCCGGTCGATCATCACGCGGGCCGCGGCCTGCAGGCAGTGGACGACGCCGAACACGTTGACGTCGAAGATGGTGCGCAGGTCCTCGGGGGTGACCTCGAGCAGCGGTTTGACCTGGGCGATACCGGCGTTCGCGACCATCACGTCCAGACCGCCGAGCTCCTCGGCGACCTGGCCGACCATCGCGGTGACCGCGCCGGGGTCGGTGACGTCGGCCGGGTAGGCCACCGCGGTCCCGCCCGCCGCGCGGATCTCCTCGGCGACGGCGGTGGCGCCGTGGGCGTCCCGGTCGTTGACCGCGACGGCGTGCCCGTCCCGTGACAGGCGCAGGGCGATGCCCCGCCCGATCCCGCGTCCGGCTCCGGTGACCACGGCGACACCCATGTCGGCCTCCCAGTTCGCTCGCGCGGGCCGCCGTGGCGGCGTCCCTGCCGCGGCGGGACGTTCCCGCGACCCCAGTCCAGCCGGTGACGCGGGTCACGGACAGCGTTGCAGGCGGGTTGCAGCGACGGGGTCGCTCAGTCGCGACGCAGGACGGCCACGCCCGGCGCGGTCGACTCCCGTACGACCCGGCTGCCGGCCAGCCCCGTCAGGTCCAGCTCGACCTCGGGGGCGATCCGGTAGGGGCGTGCCAGCAGGATCCCGCCCAGGTTCCGGCGCAGCCGCGACATCTCGGCGCGGACGGTGACCAGGTGCGCCCGGTCGCCGTAGAGCCCCTGGGACAGCGTCGCCGCGTCCAGCCCGCCCGCCCCGGCCCGGGCCAGCAGCACCAGGACCTCGGCGTGCCGGGTCGACAGCGGGTGCACCCAGCGGGTCGTGCCCTCGATGACGGCCTGCGGCGGACGGCCGTCCAGGTCCAGGCGCAGCCGCATCCGCCTGCTCCCGCCGGACGCCGGGCGCAGCAGCCAGCCGCCGGGCACCGGCTCGGGCAGGCAGGGCCCCAGCCCGTGGACGGCGATCAGGCGCTCCGGTACCGGTGCGGCGACCCGTTCGACACCGGGCAGCCCGGACGCGGCGGCGACCCAGCCGTGGTCGTCGACCACCAGGCCCGGCCCCGTGTCGCCGGCGAGCATCGGGGCGCCGATGGTGCGCAGCGCGTCGAGGCGGGCCTCGTGACGCTGCCACAGCCCGGCCTCGGCGAGCCGCACCGCGGTGTCGACGAGCGCGACGGTCGTCGGGTGGATGGTCTCGGCGGGCCCGGACAGGTCGACGACGCCGAGCAGCTCGCCGCTGCGCGGGTCGTGCACGGGGGCCGCGGTGCAGGTCCAGCCGTGGTGGCTGCGTACGAAGTGCTCGGCGGAGAAGATCTGCACCGGCCCGCCCTCGGCGAGCGCGGTCCCGATCGCGTTGGTGCCGACCGACTGCTCGGACCACTCCGCACCCTCGGTGAACCCCAGCGCGTCGGCGCGGCGGCGGACGGCGGTCGACCCCTCCCGCCACAGCAGGACCCCGTCGGCGTCGCAGACGACCATCACGTGCCGGGCGTCCTCGGCGACCGAGGTCAGCGCGGCACGCAGCGCGGGCAGCACCGGCACCAGCGGTGACGTCGCGCGGCGCTGCTCGACGACGGCGGCGTCCAGCGGGCCGGGCGGCTCACCGGCGTCGGGGTCCACGCCCTGGGCCCGGACCCGGTCCCAGGAGCGGGTGACCAGCCGACGTCCGCGCGCCGTGTCGTCGGGGCGCGCGTCGCCGGACAGCACCGCGTCGTGCAGCCGGGACAGCATCCGGGCGTGCCGACCGAGGTCGGTCCCCGGGCGGACGGCGCACACACCTGCCCGGTTCCGGTCGTCGTCGACTGGCTCCACCGGCACCTCCGGCTCCCACAGTAGGCGGGTGTCCGTGACCCGCGCCATAGTCGCGGGCGGACGTGCCCGGGCGGCCCCCGCCGGAGGGTCAGGAGCGGACGTGACGCCGTTCGGCGTGCGGGGCCCGCGGACCGCCGGGACGGCCCGGGCCCCGGGTGACGTACCAGCAGCCCAGTCCGAGGGTCAGCGCGGCGGGGATGACGTAGCTGGCCCCGAGGAACTGTTCCCAGAGGCTCCACTTCATCTCGACGCCCCACACGTTGGGCATCCAGCGGAACGGCGCGATGTAGAAGATCGCGGCGATCACCGCGCCGACCGCGGCCCACCCGGCGCTGCGGTACCGCACCGCGTGCGCACCGATCCCGACCAGCGCGGGCACCACCCACACCCAGTGGTGCGACCAGGCGGTCGGGGTCGCCATCAGCACGACGGCGGCCGTCGCCGACATCGCGATCACCGGCTCGGAGCGCCGGATGACCGGCACGGCCAGCGCCAGCAGGACGGCGACGATGCCCAGCCACAGGATGTGGAACCAGGGGTCGGGGACCTCCTGGCGGGCGAGCACGGCCTGCACGGTCTCGTTGGAGAAGAACGTCGAGCCGCTGACCCCGGCCGCCGGTCCCCCGACGAACCAGTACCGCACCGAGGAGTCGAGGTCGACGACGAACCCGATGCCGGTCGCGAGGATGCCGGTGACGACGGCGACGCCCGCCGCCTTCCAGTCCCGCCGCACCAGGAAGTACAGGACGAACCCGCCCGGGGTCAGCTTGATCGCCGCGGCCAGGCCGAGCAGCAGCCCGCGCGGCCACCAGGTCCGCGGGGCGAGCAGGTCGACCAGCACGAGCAGCATCAGCACGAGGTTGATCTGGCCGAAGGCGAAGGTCTGCGCGACCGGCTCCGTGAGCAGCGCCGCGGCCAGCACCGGCACGCCCAGCACGAACGGGGCCCGCCGCCCGCCCGCGGGCCACGCGACGCGGATCGTGAGCGCGATGCAGACCGCCAGCGACAGCACCGAGGCGATGAACTGGGCGGTGAACGCGACGGCGTAGGGCACCACGGTCAGCGGCACCATCGTGATCGCCGCGAAGGTCGGGTAGATGAAGGGCAGCTCGGGCCCGTGCAGGGGCAGCGGGAGCCGACCGTACATGTCACCGCCGTCCAGCCAGACCTGCACGCCGATCCGGTAGACGTCGAGGTCGAGTGCGTAGTCGCGCAGCCGGAACCAGGACCAGTACAGCGCCGCGGCCAGCAGCGGCACCGTGACCACGAGTGTCCAGGGGGTGAGCGCCGCCGTCCGCAGCCGTCCGACGAGGACCGCGGCGGCCCCGCCGCGAGCGGCGGGCACGTCGGGGTCGTGCGGGGTGCGGGTGACGGTCACGCGGGCTCCTCCGTGTGCGGCCGGGCCGGACGGGTACGGGCCGCGCGACGGGCGGAGCCCGGCGGCCGCTCGGGGACGACGGTGGACCACGGTAGCGGGGCGCGACCTCGCGCCCCGCCGCGGGACCCGCCTACGACACCCCGGCCGCGTCCATCCCCCGCAGCTCCTTCTTGAGGTCGGCGATCTCGTCACGGAGCCGGGCCGCCAGCTCGAACTGGAGGTCCCGTGCGGCGGTGAGCATCTGGTCGTTCATCTGCTGGATGAGGTCGGCCAGCTCGGCACGCGGCATGCCCGCCGTGTCCTTCGCCGCCACCCCGGAGCTGCCCGCCGCGGCCGGACGGCCCTTCTCCCCCGCCGCCCGCTTGCCGCGCGAGGCGTTGCGGCCCGACCCGCCGACAGGGACGGCCTCGGTGTCCTCGGCCTCGCGGTAGACCTGGTCGAGGATGTCGGCGATCTTCTTGCGCAGCGGCTGCGGGTCGATGCCGTGCTCGGTGTTGTAGGCGACCTGCTTGGCGCGGCGCCGGTCGGTCTCGTCGATGGCGTACCGCATCGAGTCGGTGATCCGGTCGGCGTACATGTGGACCTGGCCGGAGACGTTGCGCGCCGCGCGGCCGATGGTCTGGATCAGTGACGTGCCGGAGCGGAGGAAACCCTCCTTGTCCGCGTCGAGGATCGCCACCAGCGACACCTCGGGCAGGTCGAGGCCCTCGCGGAGCAGGTTGATGCCGACCAGCACGTCGTACTCGCCGGACCGCAGCTGCCGCAGCAGCTCCACCCGGCGCAGGGTGTCGACCTCGGAGTGCAGGTACCGGACCTTGATCCCGAGCTCGAGCAGATAGTCGGTGAGGTCCTCGGCCATCTTCTTGGTCAGCGTGGTGACCAGGACCCGCTCGTCCTTGGCGGTCCGGTCCCGGATCTCGGCGACCAGGTCGTCGATCTGGCCCTTGGTCGGCTTCACGACGACCTCGGGGTCGACCAGGCCGGTGGGGCGGATGACCTGCTCGACGAACTCGCCGCCGGTGCGGTTGAGCTCGTAGGGACCCGGGGTCGCGGACAGGTAGACGGTCTGGCCGATCCGGTCGGCGAACTCCTCCCAGGTGAGCGGCCGGTTGTCGACCGCCGAGGGGAGGCGGAAGCCGTACTCGACGAGGTTGCGCTTGCGGGACATGTCGCCCTCGTACATGCCGCCGATCTGCGGCACGGTCACGTGCGACTCGTCGATGACCAGCAGGAAGTCGTCCGGGAAGTAGTCGATCAGGGTGGCCGGCGCGGTGCCGGCGCCGCGGCCGTCGATGTGGCGCGAGTAGTTCTCGATGCCCGAGCAGAACCCGACCTGGCGGATCATCTCGATGTCGTACTGGGTCCGCATCCGCAGTCGCTGGGCCTCGAGCAGCTTGCCCTGGTTCTCCAGCTGCGCGAGGCGCTCCTCCAGCTCGGCCTCGATGGCGCGCACGGCGCGTTCCATCGCCTCCGGGCCCGCGACGTAGTGCGTCGCCGGGAAGACCTTGATCTCGTCGACCTGCTCGACCTCCTCCCCTGTCAGCGGGTTGAGGTAGTACAGCGCCTCGATCTCGTCGCCGAAGAACTCGATCCGCAGCGCCAGCTCCTGGTAGGCGGGGATGATCTCGACGGTGTCACCGCGGACCCGGAACGTGCCGCGGGTGAAGGACATGTCGTTGCGGGTGTACTGCACGTCGACCAGCAGCCGCAGCAGGCGGTCCCGCTCGACCTCCTCCCCGACCCGCAGCGAGACGGACCGGTCGAGGTAGGACTGCGGGGTGCCGAGGCCGTAGATGCACGACACCGAGGCGACCACGACGACGTCGCGCCGGGACAGCAGGTTCATCGTCGCCGAGTGCCGCAGCCGCTCGACGTCGTCGTTGATCGAGCTGTCCTTCTCGATGTAGGTGTCGGTCTGCGCGATGTAGGCCTCGGGCTGGTAGTAGTCGTAGTACGAGACGAAGTACTCGACCGCGTTGTTCGGGAGCATCTCCCGCAGCTCGTTCGCCAGCTGTGCGGCCAGGGTCTTGTTCGGCGCCATCACCAGCGTCGGGCGCTGCTGCTGCTCGATCAGCCA
The DNA here is from genome assembly GCF_009864975.1 of Pseudonocardia sp. SID8383. Classification (NCBI taxonomy): domain Bacteria; kingdom Bacillati; phylum Actinomycetota; class Actinomycetes; order Pseudonocardiales; family Pseudonocardiaceae; genus Pseudonocardia; species Pseudonocardia sp. SID8383. The sequence goes on along the minus strand of NZ_WWFY01000176.1, from coordinate 1,230 downwards.
CGCGGTGGTGGCCGACTTGCCGGTGCCGGTGGCGCCCAGCAGGACGACGTCCTGCTCGCCGGCACGGAGGCGCCGGTCCAGCTCGGCGATCGCGGTCGGCTGATCACCGGCCGGGACGTGCTCGCTGACCACCCGGAACGGGGCCGTGCTCCGCTCGACCGCACCCACCGGGCGGTGCTCGGAGTGCGCGCGCGGGGTGTCCGTCGGGGTGGTGCCCGCGTCCGGGTGTGCAGCGTCCTCCCGGGCACGGGAGTCCGCCGCGCTGCCCGGGACCTCGGTCGCGAATGCCATGACACCAGGGTACGAGCGACCCCCGACACTTTCCCCCCGTGCGCCCCGCCGGATCCTCCGGAGGAGGCAGGATGGGCGACCGTGCACCCGCCCAAGACGCAGACCTTCGACCCCGAACGGGGCGTCCAGGTCGACACCAAGGGGACCCACCGCGAGATCGCCACACTGCGCGAGGAGACCTGGGGGCTGTACCTGTCACGGCCCGTCGTCGCCCGGCCGAACGCCTGGTGGATCGAGACCTGGGTGCTCCCGGAGCTGGGCGTGTGCCTGTCGGACTGGCAGTGGCGGCCGGGGCACGAACGCGACCAGGACGTGTACGTCGACGTCGCCGCGATCACCCGCGAGGGCAGGCGGCTGCACATGACCGACCTCTACCTGGACCTCGTGGTGCGCCGCGGCCGCGGGACCGACGTCATCGACGTCGACGAGTTCGTCGCCGCCGTGGCGCAGGGGCTGGTCGGGACCGACCTGGCCGAATACGCCCTGGAGCGGTCGCACGCCGTGCTCGACGGGCTGGTCCGGCACGACCACGACCACGTGGCCTGGCTGGCGTCCCTGGGGATCGACCTGGGGCCGCGGGACCGGCCGGAGGACGCTCGCGACTGACCGTCGCCACGGACCGGCGACGCGGCCGGTCCGTACGGCGCGCCCGGGGCACCGACCGGCCGCGGCCGGGCCGGCCCGGGTGGGTCAGAGCGCGGAGGACTGCGCCGGGCCCAGGCCGACGGCGCTGGTCGAGGTCTCCGGCGGCGTGGTCCCGGTGGTGGTCGTCGGGTCGGGCGAGGTGGTGGTCGGCGCGGCCGAGTTGGTCGTCGTCGGGACCGGGTCGGTCGTCGGCTCCGGGGTGCCCTCGTCGGTCGGCTTCGGCGTCGAGGTCTCCGGCGGCGTGGTCGGCGGCGGGGTCGTCGGCTTCGGCGTGGTGGGCCGGGGCGTCGTCGA
>NZ_WWFY01000175.1:0-9904 GCF_009864975.1 Pseudonocardia sp. SID8383 | reverse complement strand
TCGGCGTCGGTGCCCACCAACCGCGCGAGGCCGGGGACGAGCAGGCCCAGCACGGCGAGCGTCACCCCGGCGCCGCAGCACGGGTCCCACACGGTGAGCGGGACGTCGGCGGGCAGGTGGACGCGGGCGCGGCCGGCGAGCTCGACGGTCAGTCGTACCGGGAGGGTCGGGCGGCCCGGCGCCGACGCCAGCACCGCGTCGAGCGCCGCGTGGTTCGCGGCCGGGGCGTGGCGGTACTGCACCCGGGCAGTCCAGCAGCCCGCGGCCGCACCGGTTCCGGCGGGTGGCCGGTCAGCGGGTGCGGCGGTGCAGCCAGAACGCCACACCGCCGACCAGCAGCGCGACGACCACCAGCGCGCCGACGATCTGCGGGCCCGCGGTCCCGGCCAGGTAGCTGAGCGGGAGCCCGGCCAGCGCGATGATCAGCACCCAGGCGACCACCCGGCGGGTCGCGGGGCCCTCCGGGCCGGGTGTGTTCCGATCGTGCTCCATGTCCGGAACGTACCGGTCGGGCGCCGCGGCGGTGCCGCCCCGGGTCCGGTCCCGCGTCCGGCCCGGCCCGGTACCGGGGCTCAGCCGGTGTTCTTCATCCCGGCTGCGATCCCGTTGATCGTCAGCAGCAGGGCGCGCTCCAGGTCGGGATCCGGGTCGTCGCCCGCGGCCCGGCGCTGGGCGAGCAGCTCGACCTGCAGGTGGTGCAGCGGCTCGAGGTAGGTGTCGCGCACCGACAGCGTGCCCCGCAGCACCGGGTGCCGGGCGAGCAGCTGGTCCTCCCCGGTCACCGCGAGCAGCTCGCGGCGGGTCAGTTCGTGCTCGGCCCGGATCTGCGCGAACAGCCCCTGCTGCTCCGGCTCCACCAGGGTCGCGACGTAGTTCGACGCGATCCGCAGGTCGGTCTTCGCCAGCGTCATCTCGACGTTGCCGATCAGGTTCCGGAAGAACGCCCACTCCCGCATCTCGGCGAGCTCGTCGGCGTAGCCGGCCTCGCGGGCGGCCTTCAGACCCGAGCCCAGGCCGTACCAGCCGGGCACGACCATCCGGGTCTGCGTCCAGCCGAACACCCACGGGATCGCCCGCAGGTCGTCCAGCGTCGGCTCGCCCTGTCCCGGCCGCTTCGACGGCCGCGACCCCACGTTGAGCCGCCCCAGCTCCTCCACCGGCGTCGCCGCGGTGAAGAACAGCGGCAGGCCCGGGTCGTCGACGAGCGTCCGGTAGGTCGCGGTGGCCGCCTCGGAGACGCAGTCCATGACCTCGTCCCACCGCTTCAGGGTCTCGGCCGGCCAGCGCGACGCCTGGTGCAGCAGCGACGCGTCCAGCATCGACGCCAGCAGGATCTCCAGGTTGTCGTGCGCCAGGCTGGGCAGCGAGTACTTGTCGGAGATGACCTCGCCCTGCTCGGTGAGCTTCATCGTGGCGTCGACCGACCCGAACGGCGCCGACGCGATGGCCTCACCGGCCGGACCGCCACCGCGCCCGACCGACCCGCCGCGGCCGTGGAACAGCCGCAGCCGCACCCCGTGCTCGGCGGCCACGTCGCGCAGCTGGCGCTGCGCCCGGTGGATCTGCCACTGCGACGCGGTGATCCCTGCGCCCTTGTTGGAGTCGGAGTACCCCAGCATGATCTCCTGCAGGTCACCGCGGTTGCGGACCTGCTGCCGGTACCCCGGGTCCGACAACAGCCCCTCCAGCAGCTCCCCGGCCCGGGACAGCTCCTCCACGGTCTCGAACAGCGGCACGAGGTCGATCGAAGAACGCGGGTCGTCGCCGATCTCGACCATGTACGCCTCGCGGGCCAGCACGGCGACGGCGAGCAGGTCGTCGACGTCGCGGGCCATCGAGACGATGTAGGTCCGCACGACCTCGTCGCCGAACTCGTGCTGCAGCGCGTGCACCGTGTCGAACAGATCCAGCACCGGCGCGGCGGCCTCGGGCACGCCGTAGTGGCGGCGGAACAGCGGCCGCTTGCTGCGCAGCTCCGCCGAGAGCAGCTCCCGGCGCTCGTCGCGGGTCAGCTCGGCGTAGGGCTTCTCCAGCTCGCCGAGCCCGTCGAACACCGCGCCGAGCGCGTCGTGGTGCTTCTGCGAGTGCTCGCGCACGTCCATCTCGACCAGGTGCAGGCCCAGCGCGCGGGCCGAGCGGATCGCCCGGGCCAGGGTGCCGCCGGCGATCCGGGCGCCGTGGTGGCCGCGCAGCGACCGGTCGACGACCAGCAGGTCCTCCAGGTAGCCGGCCGACCCCAGGTAGTCGACGCCCGGCTCGTGCGCGGCGCCGGCCGCGATCCGCCGGCGGGTGTTCTCCAGCCGGGCCGCGACGTAGGACAGCTTGAGCCGGTACGGCTCGTGCGCGTTGAGCCGGATGTAGCGGTCGTGCACCGCGGGCAGTGCGCGGCGGTCCCGGGCCAGCGAGCCGCGCAGCTCCTCCGACACCCCCATCACCCGCGTCGACACCGACAGCTCGAAGACCAGCTTCTCCACCAGCGCGGTGTGGATCCGGATCGCCCGGTCGGCGTTCAGCTCCAGCACCTCGCGGGTCACCGCGGGGGTGACGTTGGGGTTGCCGTCGCGGTCGCCGCCGACCCACGACCCCAGTACGAGCGGACGCGCGTCGTCGGGGATCTCCAGCCCCGCCTCGGCGGCCTCCCGGGCGAACTCGCCCAGCAGGTCGGGGACGGTCCGCTCGCCGAGCCGGGCCGCGAACCAGGCGACGTTGCGGGCCTCGTCGATCACCATCGGCTTGCCGGGGCGGATGTCGTCGGTCTGCCAGAGCAGGTCGACCAGCGCGGCGAGCTCCTCGTCGGGCGCCCGGTCGTCGAGGGCGTCGACGATCCGGCGCAGGATGCCCAGCACCGACTGCCGGGTCGACTCGGTCGGGTGCGCGGTGAACACCGGGCGCAGCTCGGCCCGGGCCAGTACGTCGGCGACCTCGTCCGGGTCGGCCTCGGTGGCCAGGCGGCGCAGCACCGTCCGCAGCGGTCGCGCATCGACCGGTCGTAGTTCCCGCAGCTCACGGGACCGGTGCAGCTGCTCGGCGACGTTGGCCAGCTGGAAGTACTGGGAGAACGCCCGCGCCAGCAGTACCGCGGTGCCGGTGTCGATCCCGTCGAGCAGGGCCGCGACGACGTCCGGCCCGGCCTCGCCGCGCGCCGAGTCCCGGGCCGCCCGGCGCACCTGCTCGACCAGCTCCAGGACCTCGGGACCGGACTCGTCGGACAGCGTCCGCCCGAGCATCGTCGACAACCGCCGGATGTCGGCGCGCAGCGCCTTCTGCTCGCTCTCGCTGACGACGCCCGAGTGCGCGGTCAGCGAGTCGGGGGCGAGGGCGGTGGTCTCCGAGGGGCTCACGCAGGCTCTCCGGTTCTCCGCGCGGTGGCGCGGGTCGGGACGGGCCGCTCGCGTCGTCGGGAACGGGGTTCGGGCAGCGGCATCGTCCCCCGCCGGCGCGGGGCGGGGCCATCGCTGGCGCCGCCCGTAACCCCGGGGAAACCTGATCCGCACGAACTCGGACACATCCGCACGACATCGCACATCATCGCGGGCCACACTGGGCGCATGACCCGCTGGTTGCGTCGCACCCCCGGTGCCTCCCGTCCCCGCATCGAGTTCGGGGCCGACTACAACCCCGAGCAGTGGCCGCGCGCGGTGTGGGAGTCCGACGTCGCGCTCATGCGCGAGGCAGGCGTGACGGTCGCGACCGTGGGCGTCTTCTCCTGGGCGCTGCTCCAGCCCGCGCCGGACCGCTGGGACCTCGGGTGGCTCGACGACGTGCTGGACCTGCTGCACGCGGGCGGGATCGCCGTCGACCTCGCGACGGGCACGGCGTCACCCCCGCCGTGGCTGCATCACCGGCACCCGGAGATCCTCGCCGTCGACGCCGACGGCCGGACCCTGGCGCCGGGCGGGCGCCAGCACCACCGCCCGACCTCCCCGGTGTTCCGCCGCCACGCCCTCGCTCTGGTCGAGCGGCTCGCCCGCCGCTACGGCGACCACCCCGCGCTCGCCGCCTGGCACGTGTCCAACGAGCTGGGCTGCCACGACGTCCACGACCACTCCGACGACGCCCAGGTCGCGTTCCGGGCCTGGCTGCAGCGCCGCTACGGCGACCTCGACCGGCTCAACCACGCCTGGGGCACCGCGTTCTGGTCCCAGCACTACGGCGACTGGGACGAGATCGGCACCCCGCGCCGCACCGGCCCGGGCACCCACCCGAACCCGACCCAGCAGCTCGACTTCGCCCGCTTCTCCTCCGACGCCCTGCTCGACCACCTGCGCGCGGAGCGGGACCTGCTGCACGCGCTCACCCCGGACGTGCCCGTGACCACCAACTTCATGGTGATGGGCGAGACCAGCGGCATGGACTACGCGACCTGGGCGCCCGAGGTCGACGTCGTCGCCAACGACCACTACGTGTTCCCCGGCCCGGACGCCCGCGACGAGCTGTCGTTCTCGGCCAACCTCACCGGCAACCTCGCCTGCGGGCACCCGTGGTGGCTGATGGAGCACTCGACGTCGGCGGTGAACTGGCAGCCGGTCAACCGCGCCAAGCGCCCCGGGGAGCTCGCCCGCGACGCGCTCACCCACCTCGCGCACGGCGCCGACGCGCTCTGCTTCTTCCAGTGGCGCCAGTTCGCGGCGGGCGCGGAGAAGTTCCACTCGGCGATGGTGCCGCACGCCGGGCCGGATTCGGCGCTGTTCCGCGACGTCACCGCGCTCGGGGCAACCCTGCGCGACCTGGCCCCGGTCGCCGGGGCGCGACGGGTCCCCGCGCCGGCCGCGGTGCTGTGGGACTGGCCGTCGTGGTGGGCGGCCGAGCAGCCGTTCACCCCGACCACCGAGCTGCGCTACAAGGCCGAGGCACTCGGCTGGTACCGGGCGTTCCTCGACGCCGGGGTGCGGGCCGACGTCACGTCCGCCGACGCGGACCTGTCCGGCTACGGGCTGGTCGTCGCCCCGGTGCTGCACGTGGTCGGCCCGGACCGGGCGGCCGCGCTGACCGCCTACGTCGGGGCCGGTGGGCACCTGGTCGCCACCTACTTCTCCGGCACCGTCGACGACGACGCGCACGCCGTCCTCGGCGGCTACCCGGGCGCGCTGCGCGACCTGCTGGGCATCCGGGTCGAGGAGTTCGCGCCGCTCGACCCGGGCGCCGTCGTCGAGCTCGACGACGGCTCCACCGGTGACCTGTGGAGCGAGGCCGTGCAGGTGGTGGACCCGGCCGTCGAGGTGCTCGCCCGCTGGACCGGCGGCGGTACCGACCCGGCCGCGGGGGACCTCGCCGGGCTGCCCGCGGTGACCCGCCGCCCGGTCGGGGACGGGTCGGCGACCTACGTCCCGACCCGCCTCGCCGACCGCGCCCCGCTGCTGCGACGTCTGCTGGCCGCCGCCGGGATCGCCCCCGAGCTGCCCGGCGAGCTGGTGGGCCGGGTGGAGCTGGTCCGCCGCGACGGCTTCCGGTTCGTCGTCAACCGGACCGACGCCCCCGCCGACCTGGGGCCCCTCGGCGCGGCGGAGGTGCTCGCCGGCCCGGCAGGCACCCTGCCCCCGCGCGGGGTGACCGTCCTGCGGGACTGAGCTGCGGGATCGAGCCGCACGTCTCCGCCCCCGGGAGGGCGGAAACGTGCATCTCGGCAGCGGCGGCAGGATCGGGGTGCGGACGGCCGGACGCCCCGCCGCGCGGGAGGCGCGGCGGGGCGTCGGGGTCGTACCGGGTGACGTGGGGTCAGCTCGCGTCGAGGTCCTGCTCCAGCAGCTCGGCCAGGGCCGCGACGGCGGCCTCGCCCTGCTCGTCGTCGGAGGAGGTCAGCACGACCTCCTCGCCGGACTTCACTCCCAGGCCCATCACCGACAGGATCGAGGCGGCGTCGACCGGGCCACGCTCGCCGTCGGCGGTCCCGATCCTCACCTTGACCCCCTGCTCCTTGGCGGCGGTCACGAACAGGTTGGCGGGGCGGGCGTGCAGCCCGACCGACGAACCGACCTTCACACGGCGCTCGGCCATGGTGGGTGCTCCTTCTCTCGGGTGGGTCAGCCCGCGACCGGCGCGGCGGCCGGGGCGGTGGCGGTCTGCTCGGCGGCGGCCGGAGCCGGGGTGCGGCGGGCCGACTTCAGGCCGACGACCAGGGCGGCGGAGACCAGGGTGCCCGCGATGATCGCCAGCAGGTAGGCGAACGGGTTGCCGATCAGCGGGACCACGAAGATGCCGCCGTGCGGGGCCCGCAGGGTCGCGCCGAAGGCCATCGACAGCGAACCGGCGACCGCGGAGCCCGCCATCAGCGACGGGATGACCCGCAGCGGGTCGGCCGCGGCGAACGGGATCGCGCCCTCGGTGATGAAGGAGGCGCCCAGCAGCCAGGCGGCCCGGCCGTTCTCCTGCTCGACCTTGGTGAACAGGTTCTTGCGGACGGCGGTGGCCAGGGCCAGCGCCAGCGGCGGCGTCATGCCCGCGGCCATCACCGCGGCCATGATCATCAGCGCGGTCTCCGAACCGGTGGACAGCCCGGCGACGGCGAAGGCGTAGGCGGCCTTGTTGACCGGGCCGCCCATGTCGAAGGCCATCATCAGGCCGAGCAGCGCGCCGAGCAGGATCGCGTTGGTGCCGGACAGGCCGTTGAGCCAGTTGGTCAGGCCGGTCGTGGCCGCCGCGAGCGGCGTGCCGACGACCAGGAACATGATCGCGCCGACGACCGCGGTGCCGATCAGCGGCAGCACCAGCACCGGCATGATCCCGGCCAGGGCGCGGGGCGGCTGCCACAGCTTGAGGCCGTAGACGACCGCACCGGCGAGCAGACCGGCGACCAGGCCGCCGAGGAACCCCGCCTGGGTCTGGACGGCGATCATGCCGCCGACGAAGCCGGGCACCAGGGCCGGGCGGTCGGCGATGGCGTAGGCGATGAAGCCGGCCAGGACCGGGACCAGGAAGCCGAACGCCAGGCCACCGACCTGGAAGAACAGCGCGGCCCAGGACTGCAGTGCACCCGGGTCGAACGCGACCGAGGCGACGCCGTCGTCACCGAAGGAGACGACGTCGGGCGCCTCGGTGATCTGGTAGCCGCCGAGCGCGAAGCCCAGCGCGATCAGCAGACCGCCGGCGGCGACGAACGGGATGACGTAGGAGACGCCGGTCATCAGCCAGCCGCGCAGGCGCGACCCGAAGCCGGAGCCGAAGTTCTTGGTGTCCATCTCCGCGCCGTCGCGCTGGGCCGGGGCCGCCGCGGCGGCCGTGCCCTTCGGCTGGGCGGTGGCCTTGGCGACGGCCTGCTCGATCAGGCCCGGCGCGCCGCCGATGGCCTTCTTGACCGGCGAGGTCACCGTGGGCAGGTGCGCGAAGCGCTCCTTGTCCCGGACCTCGACGTCGGCGGCGAGGATGATGGCCTCGGCCTCGTCGAGCTGGGCCTGGGTGAACGGCGTCGAGCCGGCCGAGCCCTGGGTCTCGACCACGATCTCGTGGCCCGACTCCTCGGCGGCGACCTCGAGGGCCTCGGCGGCCATGTAGGTGTGCGCGATGCCCGTGGGGCACGCGGTGACGGCGAGGAGCTTCATGCTCCCACCTCCTGCTGGATGAAGGTCGCGACGGCGGCCGGGTCGGTGGCGTTGCGGAGCTCGTTCTTGAACGAGGCACGGACCAGGCGACGGGCCAGCGCGGCGAGCACCGTCATGTGGTCGGTGTTCCCGCCCTCGGGGGCGGCGATCATGAAGATGAGGTCGGCGGGGCCGTCCTCGGCGCCGAAGTCGACACCCGACGGCGCCCGGCCGAAGGCCAGGGTCGGCTCGGTGACGGCCGCGGAGCGGCAGTGCGGGATGCCGATGCCGCCCTCCAGGCCGGTCGGCATCTGGGCCTCGCGGGCCTCGATGTCGGCGAGGAACCGGTCGAGATCGGTGACCCGGCCGGCCTTCACCAGGCGCTCGGCGAGCGCGGTGACGGCGGTCTTCCGGTCGGCCGACGGCACGTCGAGGTCGACCAGATCAGCGGTGATCAGGGCAGTCATGCGGCATCTCCGGTGAGGGCGAGGGTGACGTCCGGCGTGGGGGCCAGTTCGACGTCGTCGATTCGGATGTCGGCCGGACCCGGCGTGGCGGAACCGGGCAGTCGGCAGGCGGCGGCGCCGTAGGCCACGGCCTGCCGCAGGGCGTCGGGTCCCTCCCCACCCGCGGCCAGGAACCCGGCCAGGGTGGAGTCACCGGCGCCCACCGTGCTGAGCACGGTGATCGGAGGGGTCCGGGCGTGGTACTCGCCGGACCGGTCGACCAGCAGGGCACCACCGGCACCCAGGCTGACCAGGACCGCGCCGATCCCGCGGGCACGCAGCTCGCGGGCGGCCAGCAGCACGTCGCCGAGGCTGCCCAGGGGGCGCCCGACGAGCTCGGCCAGCTCGGCGTGGTTGGGCTTCACGAGGTCGGGGGCCGCCGCGACGGCGTGGTGCAGCGGCGCGTCCGAGGTGTCGATCGCGACCTTCAGGCCGGGACGGCGGCAGCGCCGGGTCAGCTCGGCGTGGAAGTCGTCGCCGACCCCCGGGGGGAGTGACCCGCAGCTGACCAGCCAGGTGGCGCCGGCGCCGAGGGCGCAGGCGCGCTGGAACAGCGCCTCGACCTCGTCGGCGGACAGTCGCGGGCCCGGCTCGTTGATCTTGGTGGTGACGCCGTCCGGCTCGACCAGGGTGATGTTGACCCGGGTGGCCTCGGCGACGGGGACGGCGACGGTCGTGACGTCGGTCGGCTCCAGCAGCGCCGCGAGGCGCTCACCGGGGGTGGCGCCCGACGGCATCAGAGCCACCGCCCGGTGCCCGGCCGAGGCCAGCGCACGGGCGACGTTGACGCCCTTGCCGCCGGGGTCGACCCGGACGGACCCGGCGCGGTGCACCTCGCCGCGCACCAGGTGCGGCAGCGCGATCGTCCGGTCCAGGCTCGGGTTCGGGGTGACCGTCACGAACATGGGCGGGGTCGGGAGCGTGCGGGGGGTCATGCGCGTACCACCTTCGGGCCGGCGGCCTCCAACTCGGCGGCGTCCGCCGCGTCGAGGCCGGTGTCGGTGATCAGCGTGTCGACCTCGGCCAGCGTGCCGAAGCGGACGAACTGGTCGGAGCCGAACTTGCTGGCGTCGGCGAGGACGACGGTGCGGCGGGCGGCGCGCAGCATCGCCCGCTTGGTCGCGCCCTCGCCGGTGTCCGGTGTGGTGAGGCCGCGCGCCACGGAGAAGCCGTTGGTCCCGATGAAGGCGACGTCGATCGTGAGACCGGCCAGCACCTCGGTGCCCCAGTCGTCGACGGTGGCCAGCGTCGTCCCGCGGACCCGGCCGCCGAGCAGCCGCAGGTCCACGTTCGGGCGCCCGGCCAGCGAGGACGCGATCGGCAGCGAGTTGGTGACGACGGTGACGTCGCGCTCGCGGGGCAGGGTGCTCGCGAGCCGGGAGGTCGTGGTCCCGGCGTCGAGCAGGACGGTCGCGGCGGTGCCCAGCTCGGCGAGGGCGGCCTTGGCGATCCGCTCCTTCTCCGCGCCGAACTGGCTGTCGCGCTGGCCGACCCCGGGCTCGAAGTTCAGCAGGTCCGACGGGATCGCCCCGCCGTGCACCCGCCGGACGAGGGCCTGGCGCTCCAGGGCCCCGAGGTCCCGGCGGATGGTCTCGGGGGTGACATCGAGCTCCTCGGCGACAGCGGCTACGTCGACCCGGCCCCGGTCCCGGGTCCGGTCGAGCAGCCACTGCTGACGCTCCGCTGCGTACATCTTTGTTCGCTCCCGCTTCGATGCTTGCTTGTGTCTGAGTATGTGGGTTTTACTGTGTTTGTCAACGGGTCACGTCGAGGTAACCCCGGGAGCCACTCATGCCGAGCACGACCGCCCTCATCGGAATCCCCGCCAGCCCCGGCCGCGCCGGCGGCCGCGTCGTCCGCGTCGCCGAGCCGCCGGGCGAGCCG
>NZ_WWFY01000019.1:0-752 GCF_009864975.1 Pseudonocardia sp. SID8383 | reverse complement strand
GCAGCGGCGCGGTCCCGGTGCCCGGGTGCGGGGGTGCGGTCACGTCGGGTCCTCCTGTCGCACGCGGGTGCGGTGGCTGGTGTCGCAGAACGGCGGGCGGCGGGTGCGCCGGCAGGTGCACAGCGCGGTGACCGGGCGCCGCGAGGTCACCCGGGTGCCGTCGGGCAGCTCGACCTCCACCGGGCCGGTCACCAGGACCGGGCCGTCGTCGGTGAGCCGCACCCGGGCGGGCCCGGCGCCGGTCTCACGACCCACGGACGGCCTCGATCACCACGAGCTCCTCGTCGGCGGCGCCGGGTTCGACCAGGCCGCGGGCCTCGTGCAGCGCGGTGCGGGCCCGCATCACCGGGCCGAGCGGGATCCGGGACCGGTCGGCGACCCGCACGGTGAGCCCGGCCGCGGTGAGCCGGTCCAGCGAGGCCTGTACCCCGGAGACGGCACTGTGCACCATGAGCAGCGCACCGCCCGGTCCGAGGTGGGCGGCGACGCCGTCGCAGATGCGGTCGATCACGGCGCGGCCGTCGCGGCCGCCGTCCCAGCTGCGGGCCCGGCGGTGCCGGACGAGCCGGTCGGTGTGCGACGGCACGTACGGCGGGTTGGCGGTGACCAGGTCGAACCGCCGGCCGTCGACGGGGCCGAACAGGTCACCGCGGTGCACGGTCAGCGCGGTGCGGTGCAGCCGGGCGTTGACCCGTGCCGCGAGCACGGCGCGCCGTGACAGGTCGACCGCCGTGACCGCGCCGGCACCGCAG